>JAILBY010000035.1 GCA_024680655.1 Clostridiales bacterium
TAATAAAGAAATGGGAATGACAGTTCTTTTTATAACTCATTATATGGACGAGGCGGCTCAGGCAAACAGAGTTGTTGTTATGGATAATGGTAAGCTTATCCTCGACGGAACGCCGAAAGAGGTTTTTTCACAGGTTGAAAAAATAAAGAGCGTCGGTCTTGATGTTCCTCAGTCGGCAGAACTTGCCTATCGTCTGAGAAAAGAGGGCTTTGATTTACCAGATGATATATTGAGCGTTGACGAGTGCGTTCAAGCAATAGCAAAGGAATTGGTGGAATAAGGTGTCAATATTAAAGACGGAAAATTTAAGCTATGTTTACAATCAGGGAACTCCCTTTGAAACAGCGGCTATTAAAAATATAAATATTGATATTGAAAAAGGTGAGCTTGTAGGTATAATCGGACATACAGGCTCGGGCAAATCTACCCTTGTTCAGCATTTCAACGGACTTTTAAAGCCAACAGAGGGCAAAATTTTTGTTGATGGTGTTGATATATGGCAGAGTAAGGAAACTGCAAAAAATGTAAAGTTCAAGGTCGGACTTTGCTTCCAGTATCCCGAGTATCAGCTCTTTGAAGAAACAGTCTATAAGGATATTGCGTTTGGCCCTAAAAATATGAAACTTGAAGAAAGTGAAATTGACGAAAGGGTTAAAAAAGCGGCTGACTTTGTCGGACTTAAACCAAGCCATCTTGAAAAATCTCCGTTTGATTTGTCAGGCGGCGAAAAGCGTAGGGTTGCTATTGCAGGAGTTATGGCGATGGAGCCAAAGATACTTATTCTTGACGAGCCTACTGCTGGTCTTGATCCAAAGGGCAGAGATGTTATCCTTTCACTTATAAAGGATTATCAGAAACAAACGGACAGTACCGTTTTGATTGTTTCTCATTCAATGGAAGATGTTGCAAAGCTTGCAACAAAGGTTCTTGTTATGAATAAAGCGGAAAATACTATGTATGGCGAAGTGGGGCAGGTTTATTCTCACGCTGACGAGCTTCGCAATATGGGACTTAATATTCCGCAGATAACGCAGATTTTTTCAGCCTTGCGTAAGAAAGGCATAAAGGTCAGTGATGAAGTGTTCACAATAGAACAAGCTGTCAAAGAACTTCTTAAATATAAAGGAGGTCTTGCACAGTGATTAAAGATATTACAATAGGTCAATTTTTCCCTGGCAAGTCCTTTATTCATAAAATGGACGCAAGAATGAAGGTTTGTCTTACTCTTGTTTTTATAATTCTGGTTTTCCTTGTTAAGAATTTTTATTCGATGGCACTTATGCTTGTTGCTCTTGGAGTTATAGTAGGTGTTTCAAGAGTGCCGATAAAAATAATAGCAAAAGGTGTAAAGCCTATTTTAATTCTTATAATTTTCACAGCAATTCTCAATGTTTTCTATGTGAAAAAAGGTCAGCCTCTTGTTGATTTCTATTTTATCCATATAACAACGGGCGGACTTTTCACTGCCTTGTTTATGGTTATAAGAATTATATGCCTTATTGTTTCAAGCTCAATGCTTACTTATACCACTTCGCCTACAATGCTTACAGATGCACTTGAAAGGCTTATGTCACCTCTTAAAGTGCTGAAAATAGAAGTACATTCAATAGCTATGATGATGACTATTGCTTTAAGATTTATTCCAACTCTTATTGATGAAATAGACAGAATTATGAACGCACAAAAGGCAAGGGGAGCCGATATGGAAACGGGTAACCTTTCACAGCGTGTAAAGGCACTTATACCTATTTTTATACCTCTTTTTGTTTCAAGCTTCCGCAGAGCTTATGAGCTTGCTTTTGCTATGGAATGCCGTTGCTATCGTGGCGGTGATGGCAGAACAAGAATGAAACAGATGAAGCTTAAAGGCAGAGATTATCTGGCGTTAGTTATTATTGTTTTAGTGTTTGCAGGGGTTATTTTGCTCAATAGATTTTTTGTGGCGGTGATATAATGAGAAATATATTGCTGACATTGAAATACGACGGAACAAACTATCACGGCTGGCAGATTCAGCCTAATGCAATTACTGTTCAGCAGGTCTTGCAACAGGCAGTTAAGCTTATTGTTAAAGATACAGATAATATAATAGGTTGTAGCCGTACTGATTCAGGCGTACACGCAAATATGTACTGCTGTAATTTTAAAACAGAAAGTGAAATTGAAACCGAAAAGCTCAAAGATGCACTTAATGCAAATATACCAGATGATATAGCAGTTGTAAGTGCAGTTGAAGTGGCAGATGATTTCCATTCACGCTATGATTGTAAGGAAAAAGAGTATATTTACAGAATATGGAACAGTGCTGTTATAAATCCGTTTGAATATAAATATACCTTACAATATAAATATCCGCTTGATGAAAAATTGCTTGATAAGGCAAGCAAGGCTTTTTTAGGCGAACACGATTTCAAAGGCTTTTGCTCTGTTGGCAGTACAGTTGAAAGCACAGTAAGAACTGTTTTCGATTCACAGGTTACCCGTCAGGGCGATATGGTAACCTTTAAAGTCAGTGCAAACGGATTTCTTTATAATATGGTTAGAATAATGGCAGGCACCTTGCTTTATGTCGCTCAGGGTAAGATTAAAGCCGAGGATTTGCCTGATATAATAAAAAGCGGTGAAAGAGAGCGGGCAGGAATAACCGCCGCACCGCAAGGCTTGTTTTTAAATAAGGTCGTTTATCAAGATGGGAGGGTAAAAGATGGCAGATAATTCGCAGAAAAACACTCAAAGAGTTCAGAAAAAAAGAAAAGAAAAATTGCCTCGTTCTGTTTTCTGGGGAAGAGCTTTTCTGGTTTTCCTTGTTTTGCTTATGTTCATTGTTATTGCTGCAAAGAGCTTTGCAAATGTTACCTTTTCAAATATAGGCGATTCTATAAGCTCTTATTTTGAGTCCCTCGGTTCAGGTGACGGCTATCCGTTTTCACTCAATTCAATTTCTGTAAAGGATATTGATATGGCAGGCTCGGATTTGCTTCTGCTTTCAGATACAAAGCTTACTGTTCTTGATAAAACAGCAAAGCAGAGGAGTAGTATTCAGCACACCTTTGCAAACCCTCAGATGACTTCAAACAATGGCTTGATTTTAGTTTATGACCGAGGCTCAACTAATTTCAGATTGCAGACAAAGAAAGAAGTTCTTTTTGAAAAGGATATAAAGGAAAAAATCACTACTGCCGATGTTGGCAAAAAAGGCAATTTTGCAGTTGCAACCATAGGTGATACAACAAAGAGCGTTTTAACTGTCTATAATAGCTCTTTTAATGAAGTTTTCAAATGGAATTCATCATCAGAATATATAATTGCAGTTGCGTTGTCACCTAACGGAAAAAGTGTTGCAGTTGCAACAGTAGGTGCTGAAACAGGTGAGATATATACCAAAATATCTGTTTTTGATTTTAATAAGAACGATCCTGTCGGAACTTTTCTTTATAGCTCAACAACGATAGTTGATTTAATCTATACAAAAAGGAATGTTCTTGTAGGTATAGGCGATAATCTTACCGCTGTTATAAAGAATAATACAGTCAAAGAGGCTGATATATCCTATGAAGCAGGCTCACTTAGCCGATATAGCTATAATTCAGAAAACGGTACTTTTGCACTTTTCCTTTCAAAATTCGGAAGTAATTCTTCTGGTGAATTGAGATTTTATGGCTCTGATGCTTCGCTTGTTTTCTCAACTGATATACAAAGCTCAGTTCGTTCCATTGACTGCGATTCAAAGTATGTCTGCGTTCTTCACGATAATAATATAAGCTATTACAATCTTAAAGGTAAAAATATGGGGCAGATACCTATGAAGAACGATACACAGAAAATATTTATTGACGGTAGCAATACATATGTTTCAGCCGTAAGCGAGATAAGAGGCTTTTCGGCAAGGCAGGCAGAAAAAGAAAAGGATTAAGGTTGTTAAAAGTTTTTATTTGTGATAAAATTTAAAAATATGGTAAATAATTTTTTACTTTTAATTAAAGGAGCGGTAATAATTGAATTTTATAATTGATATACTTCTCATAGCACTTTTTGTGTTTTTTGTTGTCAGAGGTGCAAAGAAAGGTTTTGCATTATCCTTGCTTGAATTTGCGGCGACTATCTTAGCTGGTGTGGTTGCTTACTATCTCAGTGGAATAATAGCACCTATTATGTATGCAACAACCTTTGAAAAGACAGTGGTAAATTCAATAAGCGCACAGATAGGTGCAGGTGGTGCTTCTGTTGCACAGGAAGCAGCCGCTGTTATAGACACTTTACCTGGTTTCTTAATCAAAGGTTCGTCAGCGATAGGAATTGATGTAAACCATATAATGAGTTCAATAAATACTATGAATCTTTCAGGTGCATCTGTTGCACAGGCTTTGTCAGATAACATCGTTGAGCCTATTGTAACAGCATTTTTAAGATCAATTTTATTTATAGTATTACTTGTAATTTCTATTGTGGTTCTTAAATTTGTAGTTCGTATTGTTAATAAGATATTCAAATTGCCAATATTAAATTCAGCAAATAAAATTCTTGGTGCAGTTATGGGTGCATTGAAGGGTGTAGTTGCAGTTTTGCTTGTTTCTCTTTCACTTTCAATGTTTGTAAGTCTTGAAGGCGATACCACTTCTGTAATTGCAAAGTCGATTGAATCCTCAAAAATTGTTTCTGTTGCGGATAACTTCAATCCGATATTAAAATTAAAGGTTTAAAACAGGTGAATAAAAAATGAAAGATTTATTTAAAGGCTGTTTAACAATTCCTAATTTGCTTTCACTTATAAGAATAGTTCTTATACCTGTTTTTGCAGTTTTATTTTATAATGGATTTTATCTCTGGGCTGTAATTGTACTTGCAATATCAGGTCTTACTGATTTCTTTGACGGCAAAATAGCAAGAAGATTTAATCAGGTAAGCGATTTAGGAAAAATTCTTGACCCTGTTGCAGATAAGCTTACACAGGTTACAATAGCGATAATACTTTTCCTTGAATTCAAGCAATCTGAAAGTAATGCTATGCAGATTTTCAGTTGGGTATTTCTTTTCTTCCTTGCAAAAGAGGTGCTTATGCTTCTTGGCGGATTGCTTATGCTTTCAAAGGGCTTGCGTCCAAGTGCCGCTATTATCTATGGCAAGGTTGCAACCTTTGTGTTCTATGGAGTAATGATTATAATAATGGCTTTTGGACCAAAATTCGGTGCACTTGTTCAGCTTGGACTTCCTTGCTTACCAGATGTTGCTATTATGATTATGGTTGTTGTTTCCGCAATTTGTACGCTTGTTGCACTTTTCAGTTATATCCCTGGGTTTTTAAAGGAATTAAAACAGGCAAAAACAGAAAAATAATTTTTCTTTTTGATATTAAAGAGATATATTTAAAAGTTAGTTAAAGAGGTGAGCTTATGAAAACGGTTATGTGTTCAAAATGTAAAAGCCGTCCAGCTATGATATTTATTTCACGAGTTGAAGATGGTAAAACTACGCCTGAGGGCTTGTGTCTTAAATGTGCTATGGAAGCAAATATCGGACCTATAAAGCAGATGATGCAGTCAATGGGACTTACTGAGGACGATGTTGATGCAGTAAGCGAACAGTTTGCTGGTATGATGGACGGTATGGAAGATATGGAAGACGATGGCTTTGAACTTGGCGGAGCTTCAACTTTCCCACTTCAAAATCTTTTTGGCGGAAATATAGATATGTCAATGCTTAAAAATGAAAAGGACTTTTCTTCCGACGATGACGGAGATTTTGAAACGGGCGAAAGTAAGCCAAAGGGAAATAGTACCGTCAAAGGAAAGAAGAAAAAAGATAAGAAAAAGCCGAAGCGTAAATTCCTTGAAACCTATTGCACAAACCTTACTCAGCGTGCAAAAGACGGTAAGCTTGACTCAATAATCGGCAGAGATAAAGAGATTTACAGAGTTGTCCAGATTCTTTGCAGAAGAACAAAGAATAACCCTTGCCTTATCGGCGAGCCTGGCGTAGGTAAAACGGCTATTGCGGAAGGTCTTGCTTTGCGTATAGCAGACGGAAAGGTTCCTGCAAAACTTATAGATAAAGAAATTCATTTGCTTGACCTTACTGCTCTTGTTGCAGGCACTCAGTTCAGAGGTCAGTTTGAAAGCCGAATAAAAGGTCTTGTTGACGAGGTTAAATCAAACGGCAATATAATTCTCTTTATTGACGAGGTGCATAACCTTGTCGGAACAGGTGATGCAGAAGGCTCTATGAATGCGGCAAACATTCTTAAACCTGCTCTTTCAAGAGGTGAAATTCAGGTTATAGGTGCAACAACCTTTAATGAATACCGCAAGAATATCGAAAAGGATGCTGCTCTTGAAAGGCGTTTCCAGCCCGTTAAGGTTGAAGAGCCGTCAATAGAAGATACCTATAATATGCTTTTGGGTATAAAGAAATATTACGAAAGCTATCACCGTGTTGAGATAACAGATACTCTTGTAAAGAGAGCGGTAATTCTTTCTGAAAGATATATCAATGACAGATTTTTGCCTGATAAGGCGATAGATTTGCTTGATGAGGCTTGTACTTGTGCAAATTTGCGTAATAAGTACATCAGTGAATATGAAATAAATAGCAACAAGATTAATGAATTAAAGGACGAGGAAGCAGAGCTTGAAGCAGATTCTGAAAACCTTGACTATGAACAGATAGCAAAGGTTAAGTCCGAGCTTGTTGTGCTTGAAGGCAAAATGCCTGAGCTTGAAGAAGCGGCAAAGGATAATGCAGTTACAGAAGACGACCTTGCAACAGTTATAAATCTTTGGACAGGTATTCCTGCAAGTAAGGTTATTGAAAGCGACTTGCACCGCCTTGCAAATCTTGAAGAAACACTCAGTAAAAAGGTTATCGGTCAGGACGAAGCGGTTAAGCTTGTTTCAGCAGCTATCAGACGAAACAAGGTGCAGATTAACCCTCGCCGTCGCCCAGCTTCATTTATATTTGTAGGCCCTACTGGTGTGGGTAAAACTGAGCTTGTAAAACAGCTTGCAAATCTTTTGTTTGAAACTCCTGAAACACTTATAAGACTTGATATGAGTGAGTTTATGGAAAAGCATAGCGTTTCAAGAATTATCGGCTCACCGCCAGGCTATGTAGGCTATGATGAAGCAGGTCAGCTTACAGAAAAGGTTCGCCGTAAGCCGTATTCAGTTTTGCTGTTTGATGAAATTGAAAAGGCTCACCCTGATGTTATGAATATTCTTCTTCAAATTCTTGATGAGGGTAGAGTAACAGACGCACAGGGCAGAACAGTAAACTTTGAAAATACTGTTATAATTATGACTTCAAATGCAGGCAGTGATAAAAAGGACGGTTCGCTCGGCTTTGCAAAATCAGTCAGCGATATGTCAAAGGAAAAGGCTATGAAAGCACTTTCTGATTTCTTACGCCCTGAGTTCATAGGTCGTGTTGATGAAGTTGTTGTATTCAGACCTCTTGAAAAGGCTGATTATGAAAAAATTGCAGTTTTACTTCTTGATGAACTTGTTGAGCCTCTTAAAGATAAGGGAATTGAGTTCACTTGGACTGATGAAGTGCCAATAAAGCTTGCAGAAAAGGCAGACGGTGGCAAAAGAGGTGCAAGAGAGCTTCGCAATAATATCCGTAAAGAGATTGAAGATAGAATTGCAACTGCTCTTGTTGATAATTGGCAGAAGAAGATTAAATCAGTAAATGCCGATGTCGATGGAGAAGATTTCAAGCTTAATATAAAATTTAAGAGATAAAAAAATCCCCGCCTTTGTTGATATAGGCGGGGTTTTCTTATGCTATTTTTAAATTTAAAAAAATTTTTAAAAAAAATACTATTTACCTATTGACAAGGTAGGTAAAAGATGATATTATCTAATCAACCTATTTGATAGGTGGGTAATAAAACAGGCGGTGATTAAAAGTATGAAAATAAAATTTCAAAGCCTTTTAAGAGCAAATTTTCGTTTCGGTCGATGTTATTTATCAAAATAAGAAATCATAATCAGATTAAACCAAATAATTAAAATTAAACATAATTCTTTATTTATAAAAAATAACTTACTGAAAGGAAAATATATTATGGCAGATTATAAATTTGAAACATTACAGATACATGTAGGTCAGGAAAATCCTGATCCAACCACAGACGCAAGAGCAGTTCCTATTTACGCAACAACCTCTTATGTTTTTAAAGATTCAGCACAGGCTGCTGGCAGATTCGGACTTACAGAGGGCGGTAATATTTACACACGCTTGATGAATCCAACATCAGATGTTTTTGAACAGCGTATAGCAGCTCTTGAAGGTGGTGTAGCAGCTCTTGCAACAGCATCAGGCTCTGCTGCAATAACATACGCAATTCAGAATATCGCAAACGCAGGTGACCATGTAGTTGCTTCCACAAATCTTTATGGTGGTTCTTATAACCTTTTGGCACATACACTTGTTGACCAGGGCATCAAAACTACTTTTGTTGACCCTTCAAATCCTGAAAACTTTGAAAAAGCAATTCAGGAAAATACAAAATTGATTTACGCTGAAACCTTGGGCAATCCTAACTCAGATGTTCTTGATATTGAGTCTGTTTCAGCAATCGCACACAAGCACGGTATTCCTCTTATTGTTGACAATACCTTTGCAACACCATATCTTCTTCGTCCTATTGAACACGGTGCTGATGTTGTAGTTCATTCAGCAACAAAATTCATAGGCGGACACGGTACAGTAATGGGCGGTGTTATCATTGACTCAGGTAAGTTTGACTGGGAGCAGAACGATAAATTCCCAGGTATAACAAAGCCTAACCCATCTTATCACGGTGTTGTGTTCTCAAAGGCAGTAGGTAACTTAGCTTACATTATAAAAATCCGCACAACTCTTTTAAGAGACCAGGGTGCTACAATTTCTCCGTTCAACTCTTTCTTGCTTTTACAGGGACTTGAAACACTTTCTTTGAGAGTTGAAAGACATACAGAAAACGCATTGAAGGTTGTTGAATTCCTTAAAAATCATCCACAGGTTGAAAAGGTAAATCACCCTTCATTAAAGAGTGGCAGAGAAAAAGAGCTCTACGATAGTTATTTCAAAAATGGTGCTGCTTCAATCTTTACTTTTGAAATAAAGGGCGATGCAGACAAGGCTAAAAAGTTCACAGAAAGCCTTGAACTCTTCTCA
>JAILBY010000040.1 GCA_024680655.1 Clostridiales bacterium
CAAAAACGCAGAGAGAACGGATTTCTCTCAAAATAAAAATTTTCAGGAGGAAAAAATTATGCGTATACAACACAACATTAGTGCTCTCAACGCACACAGACAGTTAACAGGTAACACATCTTCAATCTCAAAGAACCTTGAGAAGTTATCATCAGGTTACAAGATTAACCGTGCAGCAGACGATGCAGCAGGTCTTGCTATTTCTGAGAAGATGCGTGCACAGATTCGTGGTCTTGACCAGGCAACAAACAATGCTAACGACGGTATTTCTCTTATTCAGACAGCAGAAGGCGGCTTAAATGAAACTCATGCTATCCTTCAGAGAATGAGAGAACTTGCAGTTCAGTCAGCTAATGGTACATATCAGGATGCTGTTGACCGTGCAAACATCAACAAAGAAGCAACAGCTCTTAAGAGCGAAGTTGACAGAATCGCTAAGGCAACTCACTTCAACAAGATTGACCTTCTTAATGGTAACCTTGAAACAAGTGGTTTGACATTACAGATTGGTGCTAACGGTGTTACTGACCAGAAGGTTACACTTAAAGTTGCTAATATGTCACAGACAGCACTTCAAATCGATGTTGTTAATTTGAGCACACAGGCTACTGCAAATACAGCAATAGCAAAGATTGATGATGCTATCAACACAGTATCAGGTACTCGTGCTGACCTCGGTGCTCTTCAGAACAGACTTGAGTACACAGTTAATAACTTGACAACAACTGCTGAAAACCTCACATCAGCTGAATCTCGTATCCGTGACGTAGATATGGCTAAAGAGATGGTAGCAATGACAAAGAACAACATCCTTATTCAGGCTTCTCAGTCAATGCTTGCTCAGGCAAATACACAGCCACAGGGCGTTCTTCAGTTGCTCCAGTAATTAACAGTAACTTGTCTTTGAATTGTGCATAGTTAAGCACAGGGCTCAAATGCTTGATATATGAACAAGTCAATATTAAAGCCTCGGTCATAAGACCGAGGCTTTTTTATCTTTATTCCTTTTCTTGAATAAGAAGCGGTTTTGTGGTAGAATAAAACAGTATTCTTTTAATTAAAGAGGTGCATTATGAAGTTTTCTCAATGTATGATTGTTAAAAATGAAGAAAAAAATATAGAAAAGGCTTTGTCTTGGGGAAAGGGCGTTGTTGACGAGCAGATTGTTGTTGACACAGGCTCTACTGATAAAACAGTTGAAATTGCCGAAAAAATGGGTGCTACTGTCTATCATTTTGAATGGATAAAGGATTTCTCAGCGGCAAAGAATTTCGCACTTGAAAAATGTACGGGCGATTGGATTGCTTTCCTTGATGCAGATGAATATTTTGAGGAAGATGTTGCAAAGAGATTGAGAGGTATGCTCGAAAGTCTTAATAAGAGATATAATGTTGTTGTAACCTCTCTTGCAAATCTTGACGCTGACGGAAGAATACTTGAAGTTGTTCAGCAGTCAAGACTTTTCAGAAATGTGCCTTATCTTAGATTCAAAGGTGCAATACACGAAAATATCACTTCTGCGAATGACAAAGCACCTGTTGAAATTTATGTTGCAAATCAGAATTTTACAATTTTCCATACAGGCTATGCTTTTAAAGATAGAAATGATGAAATGAGCATAAGAAAAGCAAAGCGTAACAAAGAGATTATTCTTAAAAAGATTGAAGAAAATCCTGATGATGCTATGAACTACTACTATTTATATGATGTTTGCTCGTTAGAGGAGGATTATGAAAAAGCAGTAGAATATGCCAAAAAAGGTATTGAAACAAATCAAAGAGTACCGCAAAAGCTTTTCCTTGAAAGAGAGTGCTATGATAAGGTTTTAAAAGGATTACACCAAATTATAGTAAACAAAAAGAAAAAAGAAAAAATCGACGAATTCAAGGAGTATTATAATAAGGCAATAAAATTATATCCCGATTATCCCGATTATTACCTATGGTATGGTGACCTTTTAAGTGATATAGAAGAATATGAGGAATCTGTAAAGATTTTTGAATTGCTTTTAAATAAGTTAATTTTGAACAATGAATTTGAGGGCGTTGTCTTAGGTCAGCTTGATATTATTTACTATAAACTTGTCTATGCCTATAATAAGCTTGGTAATGTTCAGAATGTTGTAAAATATGCGGTTCAGTATATTCAGATAAATAAATACGGCAAAGAGATAATCCTTACCTCACTTATTTCTGCATTTCTTCAAAACAATACAACCGAACAGCAGGTTTTTGAATTTTTATCAAAGATTTACGATATGAAATCGGCAAAGGATTTTATCTTTGTTTTGAGATGTGCAAAGGGTGCAGTACCAGATAGCTTTGCAGATTATCTGATTAAGAATATGCCCGATAACCTTAAAAAACTTATTGATGAAGAACAATAAAGCAGGAGGTATTTATGCCAGCTTTTTCAACACATTGGCTGTTCGCAAAAGAACTTTTGCCAAAAATAAAAGAACTTGATGAATTTTTTGAAATAAATGAAAACGCTTTGTTTTTTGGAACCCAGGGCGGCGATGTGTTTTTCTTCCATCGCATTTTACCAACGATGAAAGGAAAAAGTCTTAACCCTATCGGCTCAAAGATACATAAGTCAAAGCCGAGTGATTTGTTTAACGCTATGGCGGAGTATCTGAAAAACGAGGACTGTGATAAGAATACAGTTAA
>JAILBY010000189.1 GCA_024680655.1 Clostridiales bacterium
TATGGTGCGGTGCTTGATTTCAGAAATCTTGTACCTGCAATTACAATGACGCTCGGAGTAAGTGCAATTCCTGCTATTGCATCAGCTTGGGCAACAAGGAATAATGAACGGATAAAACAGACGGTAAACTCGGTTGTCAAAACGGCTATGCTGATTTCTATGCCGGCAGGTATAGGTATGGCGGTATTGAGCCGACAGATTTTAGCACTTGTCTATTCTGGCACACGCTCTCAAAATCTTGTTGAAATTGCCGCACCTATGCTTGTGATTTATGCTCTTTCAACACCGCTTATTTCAATTTCTGCACCTGTTACCAATATGTTGCAGGCAACCTCAAATGCGGATATACCGATAAAGGCTCTTTTTATCGGCTCACTTGCAAAGATTGTTTCAAATTATATACTTGTCGGCAATTCTTATCTTAATATAAATGGAGCACCGATAGGCTCGGTTATATGCTATGTGGTTGTTGTAAGCTATGAAGTGTATTTTCTTTTGAAATTTACAAAGACTAAATTAGATGTTTTTGAGATTTTTATTAAGCCGTTTTTTGCTTCTTTGATTATGGGAATAGTCACATTTTTTTCATATTCCTATGCGACAAGGATTTTTAATTCAAAAATTTCCACTTTAATTTCAATGGTTATTTCTGGGATAATTTACATATTTTTACTATTTTTAATGAAAATCGTATCAAAAAACGATATTTTTTCTATTTTTAGTGGAGAAAAATTTGTAAAAGTACTTGAAAAATCTTGAAATATAGGGTAATATAAACAAGTGTTAATAAAAAAACTAACTCGGAATTAAGGGTGAAAGATTTGGCTGTTGATTTTGAATTTAAAGAAAAATACAAGGTCGAAGATTTACTTAATATTATGAAAGTGCTCAGAGGTGAGGGTGGCTGTCCTTGGGACAGAGAACAAACTCACGAGAGCATAAAGAAAAATCTGATCGAAGAAACCTATGAAGTTATTGAAGCGATAAACAAAGAGGATAAAGACCTTTTGCTTGAAGAACTCGGTGATGTTCTTATGCAGGTTGTTTTCCACGCAGAGCTTGAAGATGAAAAAGGTGTTTTCAATTTTGATGATGTTGCCGACGGAATATGTAAAAAGCTTATTTTAAGGCATCCGCATGTTTTCGGCGATATAAGCGTTAATAACACCAGCGAAGTTTTACGCAACTGGGAAGATATAAAGAAACAATCGAAGGGGCAGAAAACACAGACGCAGACAATGCTGAGTGTTCCCCGTGAATTGCCTGCTCTTATGAGAGCAACCAAAATTCAGCAGAAGGCAGCAAAGGTAGGCTTTGACTGGCGTGATGTTGAGGGTGCAAAGGCAAAGCTTTCAGAAGAAACTGCCGAGCTTGAACAGGCAATAAAAAATAACGATAAAGAGAATATAACCGAAGAACTTGGCGATATTCTTTTCTCTGTTGTCAATATTTCAAGGTTTGTCGATTGTGATGCAGAAGAAGCATTGACTTCGGCTACCGATAAATTCATAAATCGTTTCAGTCAGGTTGAAAAGCTTGCACAGGAAAGAAATATTGATATGGAAAAATCCTCACTTGAAGAGCTTGACGCTCTTTGGGACGAGGTAAAATCAAAGGAATCCAAATAAGGCTTATGCCTTGTGGATATATATTTTTATTATGGAGGAAAATAAAATGAATAAGACAGAACTCGTAAATGCAGTAGCTGAAAAGGCTTCTCTCTCAAAGAAAGACGCAGCAGCAGCAGTTGATGCAGTAGTTGCATCAGTTACATCAGCTCTTAAAAAGGGTGACAAAGTTCAGTTAGTTGGCTTTGGTACTTTTGAGGTTCGTAAGCGTGCTGCTAAGCAGGGCCGTAACCCAAGAACAGGTGCTACAATGACAATTCCTGCAAGCAAGGTTCCTGCATTCAAAGCTGGTAAGGCTTTAAAAGATTCAGTTGCTAAATAATTTAGTTTATTGATTACGAAAATAGAGGATTGGGTTTTACTCAATCCTCGTTTTTTCTTTTGGAGGATAGTATGAGATTAGATAAATATTTAAAGGTTTCAAGAATAATAAAAAGAAGAACAATAGCAAATGAGGTTTGCGATGCAAAGCACGTGACAGTCAACGGCAAGATTGCAAGAGCCTCTTATGATGTGAAAATAGGCGATATTATTGAGGTTACTATGGGTTCAAATGTTATAAAGGCAGAGGTGCTTAATGTAAACGAACACGCAAACAAAAGTGATGCGGTGCTTATGTATAAAATAATAAAATAAGGTTATAAGGCAAGTCCTTTACACATATTATTTAATATATTGTAAAGGAGGAATTATAATGATTGAAGAAAAAAACACAATCTCAATGCCACATAATCTTATTTTGGAGGATAGACATTCTCTCTCGGTTTCGGGGGTGAATGATGTTGATAGCTTTGATGAACAAACAATAGTTGCTTATACCGATAAAGGCGAGCTTACTGTAAGAGGCAGTTCGCTTCATATAAACAGGCTTAGCGTTGAAACAGGGGAGTTGACGGTTGAGGGCGATATAGTATCGCTTACTTATGCCGATGAACAGCCGAAGAGTGCAGGCTTTTTCAGTAAGGTGTTCAGATAATGCCGATAATAACAATATCATCTCAGTTCAGGCTCTTTTTTCTCTCTTGTGCACTCGGCTTTGTATGCGGTGTAATATATGATTTCTTTAAAATTTTAAGGCTTACTTTTTTGAAGAAGAATTTTGCGATTTTTCTATGTGATTTATTCTACTTTGTTGTCTTAACATTTCTTACATTTTGTTTTGCTATGGTTTATAACAAGGGTGAGCTTCGCTGGTTTATCTTTGCAGGTGAAACGGCAGGGCTTATGGCTTATAGATTGCTTTTGAGCCGATTTGTAGTAGGCTTTTCTTTAAAAATATTAAAGGCTATTTTTTATGTTGTAAAAAAGATTTTTGGTGTATTTTTAAAGCCTTTTAAGTGGATTTATGCTCTTATATGTCGTTTTATGCAACTTTTTGTAAAAAATGACAAAAACGAAGAATAAATTTCTACACAATAATAAATTTTTCCCTTGCAACCTTTAAAAGTATTGTTGTATAATAAATCATCTAGTAAACTCTCGTGTACTATAATTGTGTAATGAAAGTGATGTAGCTTTATTCGTATGAAAAAGACTCGTAAGAAAAGACACAACAGTTTTCTGTTGTCTTTATTCGTAG
>JAILBY010000157.1 GCA_024680655.1 Clostridiales bacterium
ATCACCATACTTTTCAAAAAATTGATATAATAATTATAATAATTTTTTTATAAAAAACAATAGAATTTTAATTAAGATAATTTATATGAAAAATATAGTAAAAAAATAAAGTTCTGACTTACCAACCGCAATCCAGAGCCTTTTGGCATTAGCCCTTGAAAATAATAAAGCCTTACAGAAAATAGCTTTTCTGTAAGGCTTAACTTTACATTGTTTCAAAAACAAACTTTGTCGTGCTGGAATATTCTTCCCCCGACTTAACTATAACCTGAGGAAAATCGGGGTTGTTTATTGCGTCAGGGTAGCCTTGTGCCTCAATGGCAACACCCGAATATTTTGAAATACTGCTGGAATTTTTGCCCGTTCCGTCAAGGAAGTTACCCGTATAAATCTGTATTCCCGTCTGGTCTGTATAAACTGACATTTTTATTCCGCTTTTGCCCTCGGCAAGTATAATAGCAGGAACATTCATATCTCTGCACTTCTGCCTTAAACAGAAGTTATGGTCAATTCCATTACATTTTTTTATCTGCTCAAAATCGCTTTCAATAGCCTCACCTATCGGCTTTGCAATTCTGAAATCAAACGGAGTGTTTTCAACGCTTTCTATCTCGCCCGTAGGGACATTGTTTTCATCTGTCGGCAGATATTTTCTTGCACAAACTGACATTATATGGTTGCATATATCAGAATGGTTATAGCCGTTAAGATTAAAGTAAGAATGGTTGGTAAGATTTATTATTGTATCCTTATCACTGACTGCCTTGTATTCTATTTTGAACACATTTCCGTCAATAGAGAAAATCGCCTCGGTTTTAACATTACCTGGGAAGCCCTTTTCGCCATCGGGACTGATATAAGACATTTTTACTGCATAATCATTTAATTTTTCGCTCTGCCAAAGCTTGTTGCAATATTCATCGGCACCGTGCAAGCAGGTCTTTCCGTTTTCATTTTTTTCAAGCTGATAGCTTTTTCCGTTGAGCGTAAACTCTCCGTTTTTTATACGGTTACAGCATTGACCTATTGTTTTACCGAAATATTTGCCGTCGTTTATATATGGCTTTACAGTATCATAGCCAAAGACTATATCTTTCATTCTTGCGTGTTTGTCTGGCACAAAAAGGCAACGGACGGTTGCACCAAAATCAATAACCTCAACGCTGATTATATCATTAGTTATAGTGTATGCTTTAACCTCTCTGCCGTCTGGCAATCTGTCAAAAATTCTGCAATCAACACTCATAACAACACCTCATTTGAATATTTCAATAAGCTCGCTCAATGTTTTAATCTGCGGAACATCTGCCTTGCATTTATCCTTAAAATAGCCGAAATTCATCCATACAGCGTTCATATCGGCACCCAAAGCCCCTTGAATATCGTTGACAGGGTGGTCGCCTATGTAAACAATATTTTCGTTTTCTATTCCTATCTGTTTTGCCGCTTCGTCAAAAATTTCTCTTGATGGTTTTGCCCAAGGGCAATCGCCAGAAACTAATATAACATCAAAAAAATCTCTTATGCCTGCACTGTCAAGCTTCATATTCTGAACAACAGAATTTCCGTTTGTTATTATTCCAAGCTTGTAGCCTCTTGATTTAAGCGTTTCAAGAACAGTAAAAACATCATCAAAAAGTGCAACATATTTCCCAAAGGTATGATTAAAATGATAAACCAAAGTGTCAACCTCGGGTGGATTTTCCCAGCCCCACAAAGCTATCATTTTTGGAAAATATTTTTCTCTTGGCAAATATCCGCCCTCTGCATTGTCAAGCATTTGTTGAATTTTCATTTTTCGCTCTTTTTCGCACACATCAGGCAAAAATTCATCAAAGAAGATATTGCAGTAATATTCAAACGCTTTTTCTCTATCCTGCAAAGTATCATCAAAATCAAAAAATATTGCTTTAATTTTCTTCATTGTGTTTAACCTCAAAATCAGCAAATATTTTCTTTGCATTTTTTGCATCTATTGAAATCTGCTCACTCAATTTTTCAAGCGACTCAAATTTCTTTTCAGGACGCAGATATTGTAAAAGACCAACCTCTATATTCTGACCATACAAATCGCCAGAAAAATCCATAATACAGGTTTCACTTCTCAATTTGCTTGTCCCCTCAATGCTCGGTCTTATTCCCACATTGGTAACTGCGGCGTGATACCTGCCGTCAACAAAGCACCTTGAAGCATAAACGCCGTTTTTCGGCACAACAAAGCTTTCAGGGAAATATTGATTTATTGTCGGTGCTCCAAGGAGTCTGCCTCTCTTGTCACCGTCAACCACAACAAAATCATAGCAAAAAACCTTGCCGAGCATTTTGTTTGCAAGTTCAAGGTTTCCGTTTTCAATAGCTTTCCTTATTCTCGAAGAGCTTACCGTACCATTTTCCACTTTTACCTCAGGGCAAACATTTGCTTCTATTTTGTACTTTTTGCAAAGTTCAACAAGCATTTGAGCGTCACCCGATGCGTTTTTGCCGAAATGATAGTTAAAGCCACAGCATACGCCCTTTGCGTTAAGCTTTTCTTTAAGAATTTCTTTAACAAATTGTTCTGCCGTCATATTGCAAACATCTTCAAAATTATAAAGATATATATTTTCAATTCCAGCGTCTGAAAAAGCCTCGTCCTTCTGCTTCAAAGTAAGAAGCTCTTTTGTAGCATCATTTTTATTTATATGCGGATGTTCTTTAAATATAAGTGCCGAGGGCTTAACTCCAAGCTTGTCAGCAAGAGCTTGTGTTTGATATAGAACATTCAAATGCCCTATATGAACACCGTCAAAATTGCCCAGAGCAACAACCGTTCCCTTTTCTTCAATTCTGTTAAAATCATAGATGAAAGGCATAATTATACCTCCATATAAACCTTTTTAACCTTTAAAATTCCTTTTTGAGTGTCTGCTTCACCCATACCTAAAAATCTTCCGTCACCCCAGACTCTGAAAAGTCCGTTTTTCTTTTCACATTTCACTCGGTCAAGGTCAAGCTCACCACCGTTTGAAAATCTTATTGCTTGTTTAGGTGTGACCTCTGTTTTCGGATATTCCTTCAAAGCCTCGTCAACACTTATCAAAGGTGGATTTTCTTTCCTTTTTTCAAGTTCTTCTATTGTTATGCTTTCTTCAAGAGAAAAACCCGCCGCAATAGTACGGCGAAGATTTGTCAAGACCGCACCGCAACCGAGTTTTTTGCCTATATCATCTGCAAGTGAGCGTATATATGTACCCTTTGAGCAAACAACATCAATAGTAAAATTCTCACCGTCAAAGCCGAGCAAATCAATTTTTGAGATTGTTACCGCTCTTTTTTCTCTTTCTATCTCTATACCCTTTCTTGCAAGTTCATAGAGCCTTACTCCGTCTTTCTGTATAGCAGAATACATCGGCGGAGTCTGCATTATATCTCCGCAGAAGCTGTTTATAGCTTCTGCAAGTTCTTCTTTTTTTATATCCGCCTTTGTTCTTTTAAGAACATTTCCCGTTATATCCAGCGTATCAGTAGTAATTCCGAGCTTTATATCTGCTCTGTATCCTTTTGTATGGTCAGGCAAAAGCTCGATAAATCTCGTTGCTCCGCCAAGAAAAATCGGCAGTACCCCTGTTGCCATAGGGTCAAGAGTTCCTGCGTGACCTGCCTTTTTTTCAGACAAAATTCTTCTAACCTTTGCAACAGCAACAAAAGAGGTTATATCCTTTGGTTTATCAATACAAATAATACCCGTCATATTTTCCCCTTTATACCAAAAACTCTTTTACATTTTCAACTATTGTATTTATAGTTTCTTCAAGAGTGCCTTCAAGCTGACAGCCAGCCGCTCTTACGTGACCGCCTCCGCCCATTTTTGAACAAATCTGTGCAGCGTCAACAGGTGCATAGGTACGGACAGAAATTTTGAACTTTCCGTCTTTCTTTTCTTTTATAGTAACACCCGCAAGAACGCCCTCAATCTGCCTTGGCAAAGAGGCAATTCCGTCACATTCATCTTCACTGCAACCGCTTGTTTTATACATATCCTGCGTTATAGCAATAATTGCAAGTTTGTTGTCACAATAAAGTTTAAGGCTTTCAAGCACCATTCTTTCAAGAATAGCATATTCCTTTGTTTTTGTTTCAAACATTATGCGGTTTATTTTTGCTGCATCTGCACCACATTCCATAACCTTTGCGGCAAAATAATGCGTGCGTGGAGTAGTGTTTGAATATCTGAAACAGCCAGAGTCGGTTGAAAGACCTGTGAAAATACAGTCTGCAATATCCTTTGTTATTACAACGCCAAGCTCACATACAATCTGATAGATTATCTCACAAGCTGCCGCTGCACTTGCGTCAACATAAAGATAATCGGCAAAATCAGCATTTTTACTGTGATGGTCAATAGCAAGGTTGATTTTATCGCCGTATTCTCTTTGAACATTCTCGCCCAAAAGCTTTGTATCGGCAACATCAACGCTTACAATATATTCAGGTTCAAAGTCCTGCTCCTCAATAATTTCACAAGAAGCAGAAAATTTTCTTGGAATATTGTCCTCGCACTTTACATTTGCTTTTTTGCCCATACTTCTCAAAGCCCTTGCCAAAGCGAAGCCACAGCCAAGAGTATCTCCGTCAGGGTGACTATGGCAAAGGATTAAAAAATTATCGTGTTCTTTTAAAAGTTTTACAACCTCAGGCAGTTCTATTTTCATAATCAATCTTCCTCTTTGTGTTCAACGCTTTCAAGCTTTCTGAAAATTTCAACACCTTGTTCAACAGAATTGTCTGCAACAAATTTAAGCTCAGGAGTTTTTCTGAGGTGAAGCTTTTGACCAACCTCTCGGCGTATATAGCCTGTTGCACTCGTAAGACCTTTAACAGCAAGCTTCGCCGTTTCTATTCCCTCCATAGCACTGATGTAAACCTTGGCATAAGACAAGTCGCCACTTACATCAACTCTTACAACAGTCAGCATACCCTGTATTCTCGGGTCTTTAAGTTCACGCATAACAGCAACAATTTCACGCCTTATATCCTCTGATACTCGGTCGGTTTTATATCCTGCCATAAATCAACATCCTTTCTTCATTTTATTGTTTACAAAATCAATCTCTGTATTCTTCAACAACAAAGGCTTCAAAAATATCGCCCTCTTTAATATCGTTGAATTTTTCAAGACCTATACCGCATTCAAAGCTCTGTGCAACCTCTTTAACATCATCTTTGAAGCGTTTGAGTGAAGAAATTTCATCTTCTGTTATGATTATACCGTCACGAACAACACGGATTTTTGAATTTCTTGTGATTTTACCTTCAAGAACATAAGCACCTGCAATAGTACCAGCAGAAGAAATTTTATAAACCTGCCTTACCTCTGCTCTGCCTATATCACTTTGACGGAATTTAGGTGCAAGCATACCCTTGATAGCACCCTGAATTTCCTCAATGCAGTCATAGATAACTCTATACATACGCATATCAACGCCGTCACGCTCTGCATTATCTCTTGCAACAGGGTCTGGACGAACATTGAAGCCAACTATAATAGCATTAGAAGCATTTGCAAGCATAACATCGCTTTCACTGATTGCACCAACGCCACCGTGAATAACCTTAACTCTTACCTCGTCGTTTGAGAGCTTTTCAAGGTTCTGTGTAACAGCCTCAACAGAGCCCTGAACATCGGCTTTAACAACGATATTGAGGTCTTTCATCTCACCCTCCTGAATTGAAGAGAAGAGATTTTCAAGAGTAACCTTCTGATATGCCTTGAACTGTTCTTCCTTTGCCTGATTCTTTCTCTGCTCAACAAGAGCTCTTGCAAGGCGTTCATCTGAAACAGCGTCAAAAATATCACCTGCACTTGGAACCTCTGCAAGACCTGTGATTTCAACAGGAACTGATGGACCAGCCTTTGTTACCTTCTTACCCTTATCGTCACGCATAACACGAACACGACCAACAGCAGAGCCTGCAACGATAGTATCACCCTCGTTGAGAGTACCCTTTTGAACAAGAACTGTTGCGATAGGTCCACGGCCTTTATCAAGACGAGCCTCAATAACAACACCCTTTGCGGCTCTGTCTGGATTTGCTTTCAATTCTTTCATTTCAGCAACAAGAAGTATATTTTCAAGAAGTTTGTCGATATTCATTTTTGATTTTGCAGAAACAGGAACGCAGATTGTATCTCCGCCCCATTCCTCTGGAACAAGACCGTGCTCTGTGAGCTGCTGCATAATTCTGTCAACAGAAGCACCCTCTTTATCCATTTTATTGATAGCAACAATAATGCTTACCTCTGCTGCTTTTGCGTGGTTGATAGCCTCTATTGTCTGTGGCATTATACCATCATCACCAGCAACAACAAGAACAGCAATATCAGTAGCCATAGCACCTCTTGCACGCATAGCTGTAAAAGCGGCGTGACCAGGAGTGTCAAGGAAAGTTATACTCTGTCCGTTATATTTAACTCTGTAAGCACCGATATGCTGAGTGATACCGCCAGCCTCGGTTGCTGTAACGCTTGTGTTTCTGATAGCGTCAAGAATAGAAGTCTTACCGTGGTCAACGTGTCCCATTACAACTACAACAGGGTCACGAGGTTTAAGGTCTTTTTCATCATCTTCGCTGTCATCTATAATTCTGTCCTCAATAGTAACAACAACTTCCTTTTCAACCTTTGCACCAAGCTCTGTTGCAACTATTTCAGCAGTATCATAATCAATTACTTCATTAACAGTAGCCATAACGCCAAAAGCAAAGAGCTTTTTGATAACCTCCGCCGCTGTCATTTTAAGCATAGCCGCAAGGTCGGAAACTGTTATTTCATCAGGAACTTTAATAACCATCTGAGGCTTCTTTGCTCTTTCCTCGGCTATTCTTTTAAGTCTTTCAGCCTCACTTTCCTTACGGCGAGAACGCATACCCTGCTTTCTATATTGCTGTGATTTCTGCTTTAACTTCTGCTTGTTTGAAGTACGGTCATCTCTGTGAGTCTGTTCAGGAGCGATATTATCATAACGCTCATTATATTTTTCAAGTTCAACAGTATCAGCTCTTGTATCAATGTGACGCAATTCGCCCCTTGTTCTTGTCTGGAACTGCTTTTCTGTCTTTTCCTTCTTCTTTGCAGGAGCCTTGCTTCCCTTTGCATTAGCTTCCTTTGCAGTTCTTTCTTTCTTTGGCTTTTCAGCCTTTTCGCTCTTTTCAGCCTTTGGCTTTTTATCTTCTGTCTTCTCTTTAACAGCCTTTTCTTTCTTCTCGGCTTTTTCAGCAGCAGGCTTTTCAGTCTTTTCTGCCTTTGCAGTTTTTGCAGTCTTTTCTGCCTTTTCAGACTTTTCTGCTTTTGTTTCCTTTTCAGCCTTTGGTTTAGCGGTCTTTTCTTCCTCTTTCTTTGCCTTAGGCTTCTCTTTTTTCACGCTTGCAGTTGCATAATATTCATCAAAGCTTTCAACCTGAGCCTGTTGAGTAAACACCTCAAAAATAACATCAAGCTCTTCGGCTTCAAGTGCACTCTGTGCTTTTTTCTGCACATCAAAATATTTACTAACCAAATCTGAAACCTCTTTGCTCGGCTTATTAAAATCTTTGGCTACCTCATTTAATTTATATTTAATAATCATAATAAATCGTTCCTCCTTAACAGAATTTCGGAAATCCTCTGTGCAAAGCCATCGTCATCAACGGTTAAAACGCCCGCTCTTGAACTTATGGCAAAGTTAAGTTCATCCATTGAATAGTCGTGACGGATAATTTTAATCTTTTTGTTTTCCAAAAGATAATTAAACTCTTTTTCAAGACGCTCAGAAGCATCAGAAGAAAGCAGACACAACTTCGCCTTGCCTTTTTTAATGCTTGTAACTGCCGCATCGTGACCGAGCGATAATTTTGAAGCTCGTCTTGCTATTCCAAGCAAGCCAAGAAATTCATCATTCATTCAGCTTGCCGAACCTCCTTCACAGAGGTCTTTTTTACTATTAAGTACAGCTTCCATATTCTGATAAACTTCATCAGGTATGGAGCAATCCAGACTTCTTTCAAATCTTTTTGCCTTTCTTGCTTTGTTAAGGCATTGTATATTCGGACAAACATAAGCACCTCTTCCAGCCATACGGCCGTCAAGGTCAAGAGAAACTTCTCCCTCAGGGCTTCTCACAACCCTTACAAGTTCCTTTTTCGGTTTCATTTCTCCACAACCACTGCATTTACGCAACGGTATCTTTTTTTGCTTCATTCTCCGAATCCTCCTGAAAGTCTGAATTTATCTGAAAATTATTCTTCAACGCCGCTTTCTGCTTTTATGTCTATCTTACAGCCTGTAAGCTTTGCAGCGAGTCTTGCATTCTGTCCCTTATTGCCGATTGCAAGAGAAAGCTGTTCATCAGGAACAACAACTCTGCAAGCAGGTGGGTTTTCACTGTCAACCTCAACGCTGATAACCTCTGCAGGTGCAAGTGCTTCCTTAACGAAATCTGCAATATTTTCGCTGTAACGGACAATATCTATCTTTTCGCCATTGAGTGAATCAACAATACTGCCTACTCTTGCACCCTTAGGGCCTATGCAAGAGCCAACAGGGTCTATATCTTCATTTTTGCTGTAAACTGCAATCTTTGTGCGTGAGCCAGCCTCTCTTGAAACAGCCTTGATTTCAACATCACCATCATAAATTTCAGGCACTTCTGTTTCAAAAAGTCTTTTTACAAGACCTGGGTGAGTACGGCTTATCATAGCCTTAGGTCCCTTTTCTGTATCTATAACCTCAACAACATAAACTTTTATAAGGTCGTCAACATGCAATTCTTCGCCAGGAACCTGTTCGCCCTTAGGAAGAATAGCCTCTGCTCTGCCGATTTCAAGAGTAGCATTACCTGTACGGTTATCTATCATCTGAACCTTAGCAGTAACAAGTTCCTGCTGGCGAGAGTTAAATTCTTTCATAACCTGAGTGCGTTCAGCGTCTTTAATGCCCTGACGGACAACATGTTTAACTGTCTGAGCGGCAATTCTGCCAAACTTTTTAGGCTCAATAGGAATATCTATTGTACCGCCAACCTTTGCTCGCTTGCTGTAATTTTTTGCAGCGTCAAGAAGAATGTCTGTATCCTCATCAACAATTTCATCAACAACATTCTTGCGTACATAAATTTTCATATCATTCTTTTCAGGCTTTATGTCGCAAAAAACTATATCTTTTCCGTTATAGTCCTTGCGTAAAGCAACAACAAGTGCAGTCTGTATTTTTTCATAAAGATACTCTGCTGGTATTCCTTTTTCCTTTTCTAAAAGTTTAACTGCTTCAAAAAATTCGGTATTCATTTTCTTAGCCTCCAAAATCGTCTAATTTAATCCAAGCTGTGTCTTTTTTATTGAAACTCATTTCTGAGCCATTTTCCATAGTAACCTTAAAGTCGCCATTTTCATAAGATGTTAAAGTGCCGTTAAAATCACGCTGTTCATCAACGGCTCTTATCAGATGAACCTTAACCTTTTCACCTATACAGGATTTGAAGTGGCTTTCCCTTGTGAGTTCACGCTCAATGCCTGGGGACGAAACCTCCAAGCAATAGGAACGGTCAATCGGGTCAGCATCGTCAAGGGGTTTATCAATAGCACGGCTTACTTTTTCGCAATCGTTTATATCAACATTTCCCTCCTGCTTGTCAATGAAAACACGCAGATACCAAGATGCACCCTCTTTGACAAAGCGTACATCCCATAGAATCAAGCCAAGTTCATTAACAATAGGCTCAATCAAATTCCAGACTATATTGACGGTTGATTCTTTTGCCAATATGCTCTCTCCTTTCACTTTCAAAAGAAAGAGAGCGGGTTGCCCCACTCTCCTTTTAGAACATCTTAAAACTTACTTTGTTAGTGTATCATAAATCAAAAAAAATATCAAGTCTTTTTTCATTATAATATAGAAATAATTAAAATATAGCAAATAAAACAGTAAAGCCGTTGGAAACGGCTTTGCTATATCAATTTTATTTTTTATCCCCAAGTGATAGGAATTTTCCCTTTACAAGCTCTTTAAAACAATATTTTTTATTTTTTATTTGACAAATCGCCAAATTTTATGAACCAAAAAAGTTTAAAAATCGACCTCATTTTGCACTTTTCACAAGGAGCAGTGGTGTTTTGTTGTCAAATTGCACAAGTACTTTTGAAAAAGGTAATCATTCTTAGGCAAGCAAAATAATCTTGATATATCTCGCCTTTCGTCATAATGCACAAACAAACTTGATTTTGCTTGTGCATTATCTCTTGACAAATCTCACAAACAATGCTATTATGTGTTTGTAAAAAACGCCAAGGCGTTATGAAAGGAGTTGAAAATAATGTACGAAGTAAACATCGTAAAAGAAGCTGCTATCAATGCTCTTAACAAAGCAAAGGCTGAACACAAGCTTTCTTATAAGCTCTTTAACCTTATCGTTGCAGCTGCAAGCAAGAAAGACTAATCCCAGACAACCCGATAAAAACCCTCCGATTACGGAGAGGGTTGTTGATAGTCGGGATTATCTTTTGAGATTTCCAAGATTTCTTTCTTGTTTGCATATATAATAATTGTTCAGAAAATCAGCAGAAGGCTTTTGTCTTCTGCTGATTTTTTGTTTGCAAAGCAATCGCACTTCCCCTTTCAGCCATACAAATAGCTTAATTATGAACATTTTTTTAATTTTCAAAAAAACTCTTGCAAAGTACAATAATAAGTGCTATATTGTGTATTGTAAGGTATATGTTAATATTCAGTAGTGAACTGTGAAACATAGACCTATAATATATAGATTATACTATTATTAAAGGAGAGGTAAACGATGAAAAAACTTTACAAAAGTTCATCAAACAAAATGCTTTGCGGCGTGTGCGGCGGTCTCGCAGAATACATAGCAATTGACCCTACTATTGTGCGTTTGTTTTGGGTGCTCTTTGCTCTTATGGGCGGTTCAGGTCTTATTGCCTACATCATTTTTGCAATAATTATGCCTGAAAAACCTGCTGATATGCAGTAACTCGACATATGCAGAAATATCCGTCCTATTAGGGCGGATATTTTTTTAATTATTTTCTATAAAAAGATTTGACACAGCAATAAGTGTGTGTTATAATAACCGTTGCCGCATATTAAGGGCATACTAAAAAGTATGGTAAGTGAGTTAATCCGCCCTTGAATAGCGAGACTATATATAAGGTAGGTTTAGTCAATGTACGCAGTTATTGAAACCGGCGGAAAGCAGTACAAGGTAGAAGCTGGCAGCACAGTTTATATCGAAAAGCTCAACGCCGAAGCAGATTCCGAGGTTACCTTTGACAAGGTTATCGCAATCGGTAATGATGACGGTATTAAGGTTGGTGCTGATGTTGCAAAAGCAACTGTTACCGGCAAAGTTATCAAAAACGGTAAAGGTAAAAAAATTACTGTATTTACCTATAAGCCAAAGAAAAACGAAAAGCGTAAGAAGGGCCACAGACAGCCTTACACTAAGGTTGAAATCGCCGCTATCAACGCATAATTTCGTTAATGGTTGAGGTTAATTTTTTTACAAGAGAAAATCTGCTCTACGGTTACGAAATCAAAGGCCATTCGGGTTTTGATGTTGCTGGAAGTGATATAGTTTGTGCTTCCGTTTCATCAGTTTCCATTATGGTTGCAAACACAATCACAGATGTTATGAAAATTACGGCTGATGCCGAAAGTTATGATGGTTTTCTCCGTCTTGAAGTTCTTACAGAAGACGGCATACAAGAAAGCCAGAACATTCTGAAAGGTCTTGAAGTTTTTTTAACCGACCTTAGCAGAGAATATCCGAAAAATGTCAAAGTTAAATACGGAGGTGTACGAAATGCTTAAAATAAACATTCAGTTATTTGCTCATAAAAAAGGTATGGGTTCAACCCGTAACGGCCGTGACTCTGAGTCAAAGCGTCTTGGTGCAAAGCGTGCTGACGGTCAGTTCGTTCTTGCAGGTAATATCCTTGTAAGACAGCGTGGCACTCACATTCACCCAGGCAACAATGTAGGTATCGGTTCAGATGATACTCTTTTTGCTCTTATTGACGGTAAGGTTAAGTATGAACGCTTAGGCAAAGACCGTAAAAAAGTAAGCGTTTATTCTGTTGAGCAGTAATAGACTTAAAAAGCATATTTGAAATAGTGGGGATTTTTATTCCCACTATTTTTTTCTTTTAGCCTTGAAATAGAACGATTGTTTTGATATAATGTTTTAGTTATAAAGATTTTATGGAGGTGAGTTTTTTGCGTAAAGTATTGTCTTATTTAAAGCCATATGCACGCTCTGTAATAGGTGCTATAATCTTTACTACTGCTGGTTCAGGCTTAGGCTTGCTTTTGCCGTTGATAATGTCACAGATTTTAAACAACGGTGTTTCTGGCGGAAAACTCTCCTATATTTATAAAATGGGCTCAATTATGGTTGGAATTGCAATTCTTGCAGTTATATTCTCAATTATTGCAAGCTATTCTTCTGCAAGAGCAGCGGCAGGCTTTGGCCGTCAGGTCAGAAAGGAAATTTTCCATAAGGTTGAAACGCTCTCCCAAAACGATATTGATAAAATAGGCACACCTTCACTTATAACAAGAAGCACAAACGATATAAGGCAAATTCAGGAGCTTTTGCTTATAGCTTTAAGAATTATTATATCTGCACCGATTATGATGGTCGGCGGTATTGTTATGGCTTTTATAATCAACAAAAAGCTTTCTGTTGTAGTCCTTATTGTTATGCCTATCGTTATCGGTATAGCACTTTTGGTTATGAAAAAGGTTGGCCCTCTTTTCAAGGTTGTTCAGACGAAAACCGACGCTCTTAATCAAATTCTCCGTGAGCGTTTGAGCGGTATAAAAGTTATCCGTGCTTTCAACAAAAGTGAAATTGAAAAGCAGCATTTTGATATAACAAACTCCGACCTTGCAAAAATAACGCTCAAAATAAATCGTGTTTTTGCATTGATTATTCCATTAGCAGAATTCTTGCTTTATACCTTGGTTACAGTTATTGTTTTCCTTGGTAGCAGACAGCTTATTGACCTTGATGTTGTTACACAAGCTGAAAAGATAGCCAATACTGCTGGTGATTTGCAGGCGTTTGTTCTCTATATTCTTCTTATAATCGCCGCTGTTGCTATGGCAGGTGCTATGTTTGTTATGGTACCTAAGGCATCTGTTTCAGCAAAAAGAATTTCCGAGGTTCTTGATTTAGAGCCAAGCATAAAAGACGGAAATAAAACAGCAGAAAATTCAGAAAAAGAAGAAATCGAATTTAAAAATGTTACCTTTGGTTATGATAACACAGAAAATATAATTGAAAATATTTCCTTTGTTGCACCAAAGGGTAAGGTTACTGCTTTAATAGGCGGTACGGGTTCAGGTAAATCGACTATCGTCAACCTTATCCCAAGATTTTATGATATAACCGAAGGTGAAATCCTTTTAAACGGCATAAATATAAAAGAGCTTCCTCTAAAAGAGCTTCATCAGAAGGTTTCATTCATTCCTCAGAAGGCTTTGCTTTTCAGCGGAACTATTGAGGAAAACATACGCTACGGCAAAGAAGACGCAACAAAGAAAGAAATCTGGAATGTGCTTGAAATCGCACAGGCAAAGGATTTTGTTGAGGCTTTGCCAAGAGGCTTACAAAGCCTTGTTTCACAGAATGCAACAAACTATTCTGGCGGTCAGAAGCAACGCCTTGCAATAGCAAGAGCCTTGATAAGAAACGCTGATTACTATGTATTTGATGATAGCTTCTCTGCCCTTGACTTCAAAACAGATGCTCAATTAAGAAAGGCTATAAAAGAAAATCTTTCTCAAAGTGCTTTGATAATCGTTGCACAGAGAGTCGGCACAATAATTGATGCAGACAATATAATCGTTCTTGACGAGGGTAAAATAGTAGGTCAGGGCACTCACAAGCAGTTGCTTGAAAGTTGCCCTATATATAAAGAGATATGTCTTTCTCAGCTTTCGGAGGAAGAATTATAATTTATTTTTCTGATTTTTAATTTTATTGAAAAGGAGGCGAGCAATTTGGCAAAAGAGAAAAAAGAGAGAAAACGAAGATACTCTTTAAAAGGCAGAACTACAATGCAAGGCAAAAATCCTCACGAAAAGCCAAATGATTTCAAAGGAACTGTCCATAATTTTGCTTTATTGTTCAAGCCTCACAGAATACGCTTTGCAATAGTAATTTCCGCTTCAATTTTAAGCACAATAATCGGTCTTTTCGGTCCATTGTTCCTTGGTGATATAGTTGACGCTATACAGGCACAGGTTCACGCAAAGCTTTCAGGTCAGCCTCTTGTTTTCACTCAGATAAACAAGGTTCTTATTCATCTTGTTATAGTTTATGTAATAAGTGTTATTGCAACATATATTCAGCACTTTGTTATGGCTGGAATAGTGCAGAAGGTTGTTTATGATATGCGTGAGAAGATAAACAACAAGCTTTCAAGACTTCCGCTTTCCTATTTTGATGCAAACACAAAGGGCGAAATTCTCAGTAAGGTTACAAATGATATTGATAACATCGGAAACACCTTGCAGAACAATCTTTCTCAGATTATCACATCACTTGCAACAATTATCGGTATAATTGTTATGATGTTCATTATAAACTGGCGTATGACTCTTTTAACGCTTTCAGTTGTCCCTATTTCTATTACAATTTCTGTAATAATAGCAAAGCGTTCAAAAAAATATTTCCGCAGACAGTGGGACTGCACAGGCGAGATAAACAGTCACATAGAAGAAATGTATTCAGGTCATAACATCGTTAAGGTGTTTGACCACGAAGAAATAGCTATAAATGAATTTGACGAAATGAATGATGAGCTTTACAAGGTTAGCAAAAAGGCTCAGTTTATTGCAGGTCTTGTAATGCCATTGCTTGATTTCCTCAACAATATCGGCTATGTTCTTATTTCTGTTGTAGGCGGTATCTATGTTTTAAAGCAAACCTTATCGCTTGGTAGCATTTCTTCCTTTATCACATATTCAAAGCTTTTCACTCAGCCTATTTCAAACATAGGTAATGTTGTAAATCTTTTGCAGTCGGCTCTTGCAAGTGGTGAAAGAATTTTTGAATTGCTTGAAGCAGATGAAGAGGTTGAAGATTGCAACGAGTGCGTTCTTGAAAACGCAAAGGGCTATATTTCCTTTGAAAATGTTAATTTCAGCTATTCAGAGGATAAACCGCTTATAGAAAACCTCAACCTTGATGTTAAACCTGGTCAGCTTATCGCTATCGTAGGTCCAACGGGTGCTGGTAAAACAACAATAGTAAATCTTCTTATGCGTTTCTATGAAATAAACAGCGGTAAGATTTGCGTTGATGGAATTGATATAACAAAGATTACAAGGAATAATCTCCGCTCCGTTTTCGGTATGGTTTTGCAAGACACTTGGCTTTTCAAGGGTACTATTATTGAAAATCTCCGTTACAGCAAGGAAAACGCAACTGATGATGAAATCTTTGAGGCGGCTAAATCAGCACGAGCAAACCACTTCATCTCAACCCTGCCAGACGGATACAACACTATGCTTGAAGAAGATGGTGCAAACCTCTCGCAAGGTCAGCGTCAGCTTCTTACAATAGCAAGAGCAATCCTTGCAAATCCGCCTATTCTTATTCTTGACGAGGCAACAAGCTCTGTTGACACAAGAACAGAGGTGCTTATACAAAAGGCTATGTCAAAGCTTATGGAAGGCAGAACAAGCTTTGTTATTGCTCACCGTCTTTCAACTATCAGAGATGCTGATGTTATTCTTGTTATGAATGATGGTAAGATTGTGGAGCAAGGCTCTCACGAGCAATTACTCAAAAAAGGCGGAGAATATGCCACACTCTATAAAAGTCAGTTCTCAAATTAAAAGATTTAATTTTATTAAAAAGAACGCTTACGAAATAACCGTAAGCGTTCTTATTTTTGTTATTTTCAAGAACTAATGTAACAAGGCTTTTATTATTGTTATCCGACAACCTTTGAGCCGAAAGGCATAAGTGAAAGCTTTGCAAACTTAAAGAATTGTTTGCCGAAAGGTATGCCGATAATAGTACAGCAGAAAATTAAGCCTATAACAAAGAATTCAGCCGCAAGAGGAATTCCCGAAAGAATAAGCCAGATTATGTTAAGCAACAGAGAAACTGCACCGCCACCATATTCTACCTCTTTGCCAAACGGGAAAAATGCAAGTGCCGCAAATTTAAAGCATTGTATTCCCCAAGGAATTCCGACGATAGTTATGCACCACAAAAGACCTGCCACGCACCAACTAATTCCGCCTATAATTCCGCCTAATAAAAACCAGAGTATGTTACCTATTATTTTCATACTCCCCCTCCTTTTCTATTTTATATATTATTTTGCTGTTTTGCCGCTCTTAAAGTGTTCTGCATAAGCATAGCGATAGTCATAGGACCTACGCCACCAGGAACAGGAGTTATAAAGCTTGCCTTTGGCTCAACAGAGTCAAAATCAACATCACCGCAAAGCTTTCCGTTTTCATCTCTGTCCATACCGACATCAATTACAACTGCTCCCTCTTTTACATAATCAGCATTAACAAATTTAGCCTTGCCTATTGCCGCCACAAGAACATCAGCCTTACTTGCTATTGCTTTTAAATCAACTGTTTTTGAATGGCAAACAGTAACGGTTGCATCTGCCTGCAAAAGAAGCATAGCCATAGGCTTGCCAACTATATTTGACCTGCCGATAACAACACAATTTTTGCCCTTTAAATCATAGCATGTTGATTTTATAAGCTCCATAACACCAGCAGGTGTGCAAGGAAGATATGTATAATCGCCTATCATAATACCGCCAACATTGAACGGATGGAAAGCGTCAACATCCTTTTCAGGTGAGATAGCATCTATAACCATTTTTTCGTCAAGGTGCTTTGGTAATGGAAGCTGACAGAGAATACCATTAACATCCTTTCTTGCGTTAAGTTCATCTATCAAATCCATAAGCTCCTGCTGAGTAGTCTGAGCTGGCAAAGCGTATTCTTCGGATTTTATTCCGCAAGCCTCACACGCTTTTTTCTTATTGTTGACATAAACTCTTGAAGCACTGTCATCACCAACAATTATAACTGCAAGGCAAACCTCAACTCCCTTTTCTTTGAGCAAAGCAACCTCGTCCTTAACCCTTTGTTTAACGCTCATTGATACAGCTTTTCCGTCAATTATCTGTGCCATCTGCTTTTTCCTCCTCTTCTTCTGCTTTATTTAATGTACTGTCTTGTATATCATTTTCATCTTTTTCGCTGTCTTCTTCGTCTGCCTTTTCTTCCGACTTTTTAACTTCATCTTTCGGCTCAACATAATCCATAGGCACTTTTTCGCCCTTTGAGGTGAAGTAATAATCCACACCCTCAATAGGCTTTGGATTTTTTGTATATTTAACGGTATAGTAAATAAGCACGCCAAGGCAAACAATCGCAAGAGCAGCCGACAAAAGCTGTGAAACTCTTATAGTTGTGTTTGGTATATATAAGCTATCAAGACGCAAGCCCTCAACAAAGGCTCTTTCCGTACCATACCATACACCATAGACGAGTGCAAGCTGACCGCTGAATTTACGCCATTTACGGCAAATTAAGTAAAGAAGTGCAAAACCTAAAAGGCACCATATCGACTCATATAAAAAGGTCGGATGTACAGGCAAGCGATAATCAGCAGTTATTCCATTCTGTGCAAAAAAGCTTTGATTTTCCTGAATATAGCTTGCAATTTTACTGCTTGTCATACCCCAAGGCAGATTAGTGTTACAGCCAAAGGCCTCTTGGTTTGTAAAATTGCCCCATCTGCCGATACCCTGACCGATAAGGAAACTCATACAAGCCATATCAAGCAGATTTAAAAAATTTATCTTTTCCTTTTTGCAAACTATGAAAGCTGCTATAATTCCCGCTATCAATCCGCCGTATATTGCAAGTCCGCCGTTCCATACTGCAAAGATTTCAGCAGGGTGCTTTGAATAATACTGCCACTCAAAAGCAACATAATAAAGCCTTGCACCGATTATACCGCCAAATGTTCCGTAAAGGAGTACATCAAGCATTTTGTCAAGATTGATTTTCCATTTATACGCCATTCTTCCGCCAAACAAAACCGCAAGCAAAAAGCCAAAGGTTATTATAATTCCATACCATTTTATTGAAATTACATTGTTTGTAAACGGCATAGTGAATTCAAATGCAACATTGTTTACATTAAAAATCCAGCCAAGCTTTGGAAAGCGTACTACCGAAGTACCGTTCATTGTGTTTCCTCCAAAATTATTTATCCTGAGGAAGAATTACAGAAAGACTGCTGTAATTTTCATCAAGTGTATTTTTAAGACGGTTGTTGACATCTTCAACTGTCATTCGTCCTAAAATTTCAATATCATCAAACAAGCCTGATTTAAGGAAATGTGATGCAACAAGTGAATTTGCAAGAGTATCAACATCATTGAAAGCCATAATTGAACGGCCATAGGTCTTGCGTCTTACTAATTCAAATTCTTCTTCCTTAATGCCCTCGGCTTTGAATTTTTTGATTTCCTTCTTTATCAGCTCGGCAACCTCTTTATAGTGATTTGTTTCACCAGAGAAAAGAATTGCCGCATATCCGTTACCATTGAAATATTCTGTTCCGAACTCTGAATTTATAAGTCCTTTTTTGAACATATCGTTATAAAGAGCAGAAGTTCTGCCTGCGATTATATCAAGCATAACAGCCGTTTCAAGTCTTTGTTTAAGGCTGACAACAGGCTCCTTATTTGTTTCCTTGAAGCCAAGCATAAACTGTGGTGTAGCAACAGCAAGCTTTTCTTCGATATAGTCCATAGCAACCTCTTTCGGCTCCTTATGGTCTATTCTTTCAATGGTGACATTCTCTGCCTTTTTAAGCATTCTGTCCGCAACCTCAATAACCTCATCAACTGTAACATTACCAGCAACAGCAAGAGCCATATTGTTGAGGTTATAGAAAGTATTGTAGCACCTATAAAGCATATCGGCATTTATCTCGGCTATTGACTCAATAGTCCCTGCAATATCAATTCTTACGGGGTGATTTGAATACATAGCCCTTAAAAGATTAAACATAACCTGCCAATTCGGCACATCCTGATACATTCTTATTTCCTGACCGATTATGCCCTGCTCCTTCTCAACAGTTTCCTGTGTGAAATAAGGGTGCTGAACAAAGTCAATCAATATTTCAAGATTTTCCTTGAAGTTTGCACTGCAAGAAAAGAGATAGCAAGTCTGGTCAAAGGAAGTATAAGCGTTTGCACTTGCACCCGTTTTTGCATATCTTTCAAAAGCGTCAAGCTCTTCACTTTCAAAAAGCTTGTGTTCAAGAAAGTGTGCCGTTCCCTCTGGAATGGTTGCGAAATCATTTTCGTCGCTTCTCTTGAAGCCCGTATCAATAGAGCCATAATTCGTACCAAAAACCGCAAAGGCGGAAGAATAATTTTCTTTCGGCATAACATAGATTTGAAGTCCGCTTGGGTGCTTCACGCTGTAATAAGCCTCTTTAAGTGCCTCATTTTCAATCTTTTTTATTTCCATTATTCTCCCTCCTCTGAATCGCCTGTTCCTTCAAGCATAAATATAGTATCAAGAGTAACCAACTGTGCCGCCTTTGTAACCTCGTCAACTGTAACCTTGTTTATCATCTCAACAGCCTTCTTGGTTGAAAAGATTTCATCATAGATTATCTGCCCCGTGTACCACACATCAATATCCTCAGGCATATCGCCATAAGAATTGAGAGCGTCAACAATAGCTTTTTTAGAAGCCTCAAAATCCTCTTTTGAAAACTCGCCCTTTTTCATTATTTCAAACTGTTCAAGAATAGCCTTAACTGCTTTTTCCTTGTTTTCAGTTTCAATACCGCTTTGAATAAAGATTACGCCCTTTTGCCTTACAAGGCGTGAAGAGCAATAATAGCAAAGGCTCATTTTTTCACGGACATTTGCAAAAAGTCTTGAATATGGGCCGCCGCCGAACACATCATTCATAACGGAAAGCTCGGCATATTTTTCCATAGCATCCTTTATATCAACTCTTAATCCCATAACAAGCTTGCCTTGTTTTATCTCCATCTGTTCTGTCTTTTCTTTAATCTTATCAGCCTTACCGATAAATTTTGTTGAAAGGACAGCAGGCTCTTCTCTGCCTATTTTTTTAAGATTATCGGCAAAGCTTTCCTCTATCTTCTTTAAATCAGCGTTGCCGATAACATTTATCTGTATCTTTGCAGTTTTGAGCATTCTCTGCCAAGCCTTGAAAACATCATCAGCAGTAAGCTTCTTAACCTGCTCCTTTGTGCCGTATTTTGAAAGACCATAAGGCTCGTCCGCACACATAAGCTCTTCACATTTGCGTAAAGCATAGGCTCTTTTGTCGTCCATTTCGCTGTCAATACGCTCTATCATCAATCTTTTTTCCTGCTCAATATCTGCGTTTGAAAAAGTGCCGTTTTCAAAGTTAGGCTCAAAAATCAAATCGCACAAAAGCTGGGCACACTTTGCAGAAATGCTTTCATTATCAAGAGAAAAACGGTCATCAATAGCAGAAATCGAAAGACGCATAATCTGTGATTCTCCTGCTTTTAAAACACTTGCACCTATTGATGCACCATAGAGCATAGCCAAATGATTATTTATCAATTCCATTGACGGATATTTTGCACACGAATGGTGAAGCAAATATGGAAGAAGTGCGTTTGAAGCAACAGTTTCCTCCTTTAAAGGCAAAGCAAAGCAAATTGAAATCTTGCTTGTTTTAAATCTGTCAGTAGGAACACTAACAAGGCGAACAGCCTTTGAAATCTCTTTTATATCAGCCATATTAACCTCCGCATAAATAAAATAACATAACAGATTTATTCTACCACATTTTTACTTTATTTTCCATACATTTATAAATAAATTCAAAGGTTTAAAGTAACCTTGTGGTCTTTGCCGTCAAGAGTTATATATTCCGCCTTGCTTTCATCGACAAACATAACCTTTTCGTCTGCTTTTTTTACTTCGACAGAGATTTCTGCACCATCAAGCACTAATTTTGCAGAAAAGCCGAGCCATTCAGACGGAAGCGACGGCGAGATATAAAGTCTGCCCTTCTCTTTCTTTATTCCAAGCAGATATTCAACAACACATCTGTAATACCACGCCGCCGAACCCGTATATTGACTCCAACCGCCTACGCCCTTATCCGAAACATCAGCCGCCATAGCATAAGGTTCAAGAGCATACTTTAAAGCCGTTGCCTTGTCCTTGTATTTGTTCATAGGGTTGAGCATTTTAAGATAATTATAAGCCTCGTCAACTCTTTTTTCTTTTATCAGAGCAATACAAAACCATAAGGCAGAATGTGTGTATTGACCTGCATTTTCTCTGACTCCCGACGGATAGTTGTTGATATATCCAGCCTTTTTAGAAAGCTTTGAAAACGGCGGAGTGAAAAGCTTTATCACTCCCGTTTCTTCGTCAACCAGCAATTCTTCAACTGCCGTCAATGCTCTGTTGACTCGGTTTTCATCTAAATCAGCAAGAGAAGAAAAAGCTTGTGGCAATAAATCAATGGCACATTCTTTATTCCCGTTTGCACCCATTTTTTCGCCATCATCATAGTAGGCTCTAATATACCACTCTCCGTCCCACGCACTTTGTTCTATATTTAACTTCAACTCTTCCTTTATCCTTGCATATTTGTCAGCAAGAGTCTGTTTGCCGTATTCAGAGCATAGCTTTGAAAAGTTATCGAGGACAATAACCATAAAATCTGCAAGCCATACGCTTTCACCATAGCCCTTTATACCGACACTGCTATAACCGTCACACCAGTCACCGCTTTTTATAAGAGGCAGAGAGTGTTTGCCAAATTCAAGGCTATGCTCAACTGCTCTTACACAATGCTCAAAAACACTCGTCTTTTCTTGTGAGGCAGTTGTTGCAAAATAAATATCCTTTTCATTTTCCGTTAAAGCTGTTCCCTCGATAAAAGGAATTTCAATTTCAAGAATTGATAAATCTCCCGTTGCTTTTACATATTCTGCAACAGTCAGAGGAAGCCAGAGCAAATCGTCACTGCAACGGGTACGCACTCCGTTTATATTCTTTTCAGAACCATAAATTTCGTGCCACCAGTGCATAACATCACCCTCTGAAAACTGAACATAACAGCAACGGCAGATTTGCTCTTTTACAATTTCAGCGTCTGTCAGAATAAGAGAAGCCACATCTTGAAGCTGGTCACGGAAGCCATACGCACCGCCACATTGATAAAATCCCGTTCTTCCTTTTATTCTGCTGTTTTTTATCTGCATAGGCAGAAAAGTGTTTATCATAGCATTGAGTTCTTTATCGGGCGTTGTTACTGTCAAAGCATTTTCCTTTTCTTCAACACCCTTTTCGCTCATCTTTTCAACGGCATTTTTGTCTATTGCATAGGATAGAACGAACTCTATTTCATCTTCATTTCTTGCAGGCAGTCTTATATATTTACCCACCGAAGCACAACCGCAAGGCAAGGGCAGTAATGCCTTATCCTTCCAGTTGCCGTTCAAAAACTCCGCCTTATCGCAGCAATAGAAATCCATTCCGTTTACTGCCTTTAAGTTCATATATCCCTTAAATCTGTTCGGAAAAGGATTATGCATTGTAAGAGAATCAGCATTTTTTTCAGCTTTTATAAAAGCCGAAAAATCCTTGTGCCACGCAAGGACAGGTTCAGTATAATAAACCGCCTCAATGCTCTTTATAAGGTTAGAATTATTTTTTAAGCCTACCCTTACACGCTTCGACATAGAACTATCATCAACACTCACCTCAACCCTTGTTTCAAGAGAATTTATCTTGCCATAATACCTTGCCTTATTCTCTGAAAACTCTGCATAGCTTCCCCATAACGCATCATAAACCTTGCCATCAACTCTCAACAAAATCATTTCACCTCTGTTATCGTAAGAGCTATCATTTTTCCATTCAGTAAGCTTGTTCTCTCTTGAATTAAGTCCCCAGGTGTAGCCGAGTGCCATATCGCTGACAAGCGTTCCAAAGCAATCGTTACAGAGAATATTGCACCAAGGCTTTGGCGGTTTCTCTGTAACAGTAAAGGCTTTGTCTGTAAAAATTCCACCGATTATTTTTTCTCCCTCAAAAACAATTTTATCGTCTTTTTCAACGGATAAAATTTCTATCTGTTCAAACGGCTTTGGCGGAATAACCATTCTTTCGGCATTATTTGAAGCAATATAAGAAGAATAAGCCGTCAAAGCATTCCTTTGTCTATCGCTTGTTTTGCTTTCAAATAACAGATGAACTCCGCCGTTTACTGAATAAGCGTCAATATATTCTGCCTGAAAAAGAATATTATTAAGCTCGGCTGAAATTTCTTCTTCACTCTCTGCTGCAAGGCAAAGAATAGCTACATCCGTCTTTATCCCTGCTCTATGGAGCATTTTATTGATGTTTATATAAGGCAAGGCTCTTTGCATATCCTCAACAGAATAAACCTTTACAAGCATTATAGGATTATCGCCCGATATGCCCATACTCCAAAGTGCCTCTACGCTTTCTTCATTCAATTTTGAACATTCGCTCTTTTCCTTTGACTTTATTCCATAAAAGAAAATATGTGGCAAGGCTCTATCGGCAGTTATGCCATCAAGCGACCATTGGGGGAACATAGTGCAGGCAAAATTTTCCTTGCCCGATTTAAACCCTCTGCGGAATTTCATCAAAGCAGCCTTTGCATTTTCATCAGTAAGAGAGGCAGAAATAAAAAGATTGACATCTCTTTCTTCCTCTGCCTTTAAGGTAAGATTAACGCCAAACGCACAGCAATAATCGGCACTCCCTACGCTTTTGCCGAAAACTATCCCTTTCCTTAAAAGGCTTTTTGCACCAAGAGGGCGTTCAAGAATTTCTCCTCTTGAAAAGGAATAGTCAAACAAAACACCATCATCAAGAGCCAACGCCATACTGACCTGATTTTTTTCTTCGCCTTTTCTTCTGAAAAGAATGATTTTATTTTCTTCATCTGTTTCAGGCTCAACAAACATATTTGAAAAAGCAGGGTGAGATTTTTCCGTTGCTGCAAAAGTAAGGCTCGGTTCAAGATAAATGATAAGTCGGCACTTTAACTCCTTTTTCAGAAGATTTTTCATCTTGAAGGTACGAACCTCGCAAGGTTCGTTTTCGGATAATCTATCATAAGACTTGCATTTGAGATATTCTTTTTGCGAAAAAATAACCGCTTCTTTTTCTCTGAATTCTGCCTGAAAATGCGTATCGGTGTTATTATCTATGCACTTCATCAAAGGCATTGTGAAATCCTCTGTTTCAACAACTGCAAAAATTCCGTATGGCTTAAAGAAAGTGTCACCCTCCTGCCTTGTCATATCAAAGCCGTTATATAAAGAGCGTGATATTCCGCTGTCAGTTATAATGCTTGTCCATTCGCCATTTGAAAGTATATGCACTCTTGGTGATGATAGGTTGATGTTTTCAATACACATAATCATATTTTCTTCCTTGTCGGTTTTTCTGTTCTTTTCAGAACTGTCAGCGTATTTGAATATTGCACTGCTCTTTGGGAATTTTTCTTGTAGCAAAAGCTTTGCACTATTCATTCTGTCATCAGCGATAAAGCGTTTCTGCATTATATTTCCAAAGACTGCGTTTGCCATACTCAAAAGGCTCATTCCTGCGTGGTGTGCCATATAGCTTTTAACTATTGCAAATCGTCTTGGCGAAAGTCTTTTCTGCGTAAAATCAACTGCTTCATAGAAACCGCACTCGCCCAAAGCACCCATTTCTTCAAGCCTGATTAAATTCTGAAATGATTTTTTTGTGCTGAAAGGAAGCGTAAGGCAAGAGGAATAAGGCGAAATAACAAGTTCGCTGTTAAGCCCTCGCCTTAGCCCCGTTTTCTGTACGCCGTGTGCCTTGTAAAGATAGTTCATTTTCATATCAAAGGCATAGAACGCACTTTCAGAAATTCCCCATACACCCGTTGCCTTTTCGCTTCTTTTCATCTGACATAAAAGGCAATATTTCAAGGAGTCCCAGATAAGAGAGCTTTTATATACGGGCAACAAAATGTGTGGCATATAGTATTCAAACATAGTGCCCGACCACGAAAGAACACCCGATAAATCATAAAACTTTGATACAATTCTGCCCAACGCCGCCCAGTGCTTTTTAGGCACCTGCCTTGTTGCAACTGCAAAAAAGCCCGTCATTCTCGCCTCGCTCATAATAAGGTCATAGTAGCAATCTGACGGCTCAGCCTTTTCAACATCAAAGCCTATATGGAAAAGATTTTTCTTTTTGTTATATAACGGCTTTAAGCTTGCAGTATCAATTATATTTTCAAGCCTTTTTATAATTCTTAAAAGCTTCGGATTTTCTTTGTCAAAGGCCTTCAAGCCTTCCTTTAAAGCGATAAGGCAACAAAGGAAATTACCGCTGTCAACACTTGAAATAAATCTCGGTTCAAGCGTTTTAAGATTTTTCACATCATACCAGTTAAAAAGATTGCCCTCATATTTTTCAAGCTTTTCAATGCTTTTCAACGCCCCTGAAAGCCTTTTTATCATCTCATCAATTGAGATAAATTCAAAATCCTTTGCCGCTAAAATGCAGAGCATATACATACCTATATTTGTAGGCGAGGTTCTGTAAGCCACCTCAAAGCAAGGCGTTTCCTGAACATTATCGGGCGGTAGCCAGTTGCTTTTTTCGTTGCAATATCTTGAATAATAATTCCATTCTTTTCTTGCCCAAGAAATTATTTTTTCTCTTTCGCTATTGCTTAACTGAGGCTCATTTTTCAGCCTTTTATCGCTTGATTTTTCAAGAAAAACTGCACCGCTCAAAAAGAACAACCCTAAAAAAATCAAACTCGGTTTAATTGATAAAATCAGTAAGAGTGAAAAGATAATACAAGGGAGCTGGTTTTTAAAGAAGTTTCTTTTTGCACTTTTTTCACTTTCACCTGCCGTTGTCCATTGAAGAAGATTTTTTCTTGTTACAAGCATTCGCCAAAGGCTCTTACAAGCCGACTCAAAAGAAACAAATGCCTTTGCTGGTAACATAAACATTTCAGCAAAAGCCTTTTTGAGATTTTCTTCTGTATCAGGCTTAATGTTTGAAAAATATTGCTTTGAGATAATCGCTTTAATACCGATAAAAATTGTGTTCAAAATAGAAAGCAAATATCCGCCGCAAGTGGAAAGAATTGCAACGGCAATAAAGAGTGCTCTCACCGATGGCAATTCAAACACCGAAAGCAAGAGTAAAAGTGCAGAAAAGGACACCGTTATTGCTCGCCTTACATTGTCAAAAAGCTTATATTTAGTAAGCGTGTTAATCGGATTTTTTCTGCCTGAAATTCTGCTGAAAAGGAAAATTAGATTTTGCCAATCACCCCTTGTCCATCTGTCAAATCGGCTTAAAAAATTCTTTTCATTTTTCGGAAAATCGTCAAGCACCTGTGCTTGTGAAAGAAAGGCAGTTCTCAACAAGCCACTTTCTATACTGTCGTGGCTCAATATTTTTTCATTCGGTATTATTCCGTCAACAAGCTGATAGTATGCCTCAACATCAATCAAGCCTTTACCGCTGAATGTACTTTCACCGAACAAATCAAAGTAGAGATTTGACAAAAATTCATCATATACACTTATTCCGCCCGAGCCTGAAAGGAAAGAGGTAAAAACATTCTGCTGTGCACTTTCAATGTTCACCTGAACACTCGGCGATATTATTCCGTAACCGCTCACCACTCTGCCGTCTTTTATTTTCGGTCTGTTAAGAGGGTGAATAGCCGCCCCTACAAGCTCTGGCAAAGCATCAAGTTCCATCTGTGTATCCCAGTCAAGCACCATTATATATTTTGTGTTTTCAATGTTTTTGTCATCGCCATAAAAGGATAAAAAAGAACATTTTTCGCCTTTTATTTTTTTAATCAATTCACTTATAGCACCTCTTTTGCGTTCCTGACCGCAATATATTCTCTGTGTTCTTGAATACATTCTCGGTCTTACTGCGAACATAAAAGAACCGCCAAATTCTTCGTTTAATTTATCTATTATTTTTTCAACCGCCCTCACGCTCTTGATATCTTCATTTGTAAGAGGCTTGTCAGAGGCTTTGAGGTCGGCAAGGAGAATAAAGTCAACTGCACCGTATGGATTGCTGACTTTAAGGCTTCTGAGCTTATGCTCAAATTCTTCGGCGTTTTCGCTCTCTGAAAGCAAAGCCGAAAGCACAACCAAAGTCCTTGCAGTCTCATCAATTACACCTTTAAGATTTATCTGTGGCAATATCTTCTGCTTTGAAAAAAGCATAAAAAATCTTTCCGTCAATGGTCTTAACGCTTCCCATAAAGGTAAAAATAGAACAAAGGCTATATAGACCTTTTGGAGCAGAGCAGAAATAGTTACTGATATAGCAAGGCTTAACAATATCTGTGAAAAAATCATAACAGAGCCAAGCCATTTTTTCTCTTTGGGCAAATCAATAAATTCGCCTATATGCCTACCCTCTTTTAAGGAGCATTCCTTTGCAAACTCTGCAATACTTTCTTCGCTCACCTTTTCAGAAAGAGCATTTTTTAATATAGCGTGTCTGTAAAGATACTTGGTTTTTTCGCTCATCTTTGGGTAAACACCCGTACTGTCGCCGTTCAATGCCCGCTCAACTGCCGAGCATTTTTTCGTAAGCTTTTCAAAGTCTATCTCATCAATGCGTCTCAATGCCATTACAGAATTTTTCAGCTTTTCACTTTCATTTAATCGTGTATATATTTTTATATTTTCAATAATTACCACTCTGAAAAAAGCAGGCAAAAGCTCAAAATCTGTAATTTTCAATTTGCTTTCAAGCAATATCATTTCAATTTCAGAAATGCTCAAAAGCCTTCCGTCTTTGATTATTTTTCTGCATACCAAAAAAGCCCTCGGCAAATTTTTCTCTGTTTCTATGGCAGGGCATTTTTTCAGTTGTTTAATTGTATCCACGCACTCTCGTTCTATCAGATAGAAATTATCTGAAATCACCATATCCTTTTCATTTTTATTTTTTTCTCTGCTTGATTTGAGATATTCTTTTCTGAGATATACCAAAGTGCTTTTTAATTTTTTGTTTAGTTCATAAGGCTTTTGGTAAATAATAGCTATCACCCCATATTCAACCTTATTTTGCCCAAAAACAAACAAATTAAACCTTTTGTTTGCGTATTTATCTTTGTTGTGATAATATATTTAAGATGTACGGGAGTGATTTTTTTGAATTTTCAAATTATAAACAATACAAATAATACCGAAGAAGGCTTTTGCCTTATAAAATCAGTTGAAGTAAAAAAAATGCAAAAGGGCGGAGAATATCTTGACCTTATCCTTGCCGATAAAAGCGGTGAGATTTCTGCAAAAAAATGGGATTATTCTCAACTCAAAGACGGCGTATTTGAGGCTGACACCATTGTTAAGGTTCGTGGCGTAACAACAGAGTATAAGGGTACTCCTCAGTTCAGAATTGACAGAATGCGTACTGCAAACGAAAGCGACGGGATAGATATAAACGACTTTGTACCGTCGGCTGATTTTGAACCGGAGGATATGTATAACGAGCTTTATTGTATCGCTCAGAATTTCAAGGATAGCGAATTGAAAACACTTGTAACAAATATTCTTGAAGAAAACAAAGAAAAATTATTATTCTGGCCAGCCGCTTACAGACTTCATCACGCTCTTAAAGGCGGTCTGCTTTACCATACACTTTCTATTGTCCGTATGGCTCAGCGTACAAGCGAGATATATCCTTATGTTGACAGCGACCTGCTTTTGAGCGGTGCAATACTTCACGATATTGCAAAGCTTGATGAATATGATGTTGCCGAGCAGACGGGAATTGCAAAAGGATATACAGTCGAGGGCAACCTTATCGGGCATCTTGTAAAGGGTGCTATGTATATTCACGAAAAGAGCAAGCAGTTAAATATTTCAGAGCATACTGCTATGCTTATCGAACATATGCTTATCTCTCACCACGGCGAGCCTGATTTTGGCTGTGCCTGTCGCCCTATGTTCATTGAAGCCGAGCTTTTGTCTATGCTTGATACACTCGATGCAAAAATGTATGAAATGGCAGAAAACATAAGTCAGGTTGAGCAGGGAGAATTCACCCAAAGGCTCTGGGCTTTGGACAACAGAAAGCTCTATAACCACGGAAGAACAGAGGTTAAGCCAAGAGCTTCATTGTTTGAGGAAGATTGATTTATTGACTTTATAAAAAACAAAAAGGCTATGATTTGTTTAAAATCGTAGCCTTTTTTAATAACTTATAAAAACAAATAGACAGAACAAAAGAGGCAGATTTTATTCTGCCTCTTTTGCTTAGGGAAAGAAAGAAAAATGAAATATGAAAAAACGAAATATCAAAAAATCGGATTAATCTTATATATTTATATTGTTTATCAGGACACCCATTTCTTTTTGCTGTGGTGTCATATTGTAAATTGTTAAATTTTCATCCACCATACTGATTGTAACATCAGGTAAAAGCATATGAATACTTGCCACGAACTCCGAACTATTTGCACCGGGGAAGCCCGTAACAATGTCAACTGCGTTGCATTTGCGTGCATAACTTGCGGCAACTAATTCAGGGCTATCATTAAAATAAACTGTCAACTGTGCTTCTGCCTGCTTACAGCATTGATGTAATTTCTCCATCATTTCAGGGTTTGGAGCATAGCTTGCGTTTGCAGGCTGAACATTTATAACATTTATATCTAAACCATTGCGTTGAGCAATAGCCTTACCTGCTTTTATAAGTCTTTCACTACCAGATTGCTGAGTTACACAAACAAGTACGCAAGGAGTTTTGGTCACATTCTCACCTCCCTTATTTTGCTGATTATATCATACTGTTAAATTATGTATATAATAGTAAAAAATTTTGACTAAATCGTTAACTTTTTATTACAATTATCGTTTTTGGCTTGCCAAGTCGTTTTTCAGTCAACTATTTTTCTATTATTTTCTTCAAATAGTTTTTACAAAAGGTTTTTTCGACTTTATTTACTTGACTGATATTACCTACTTTGATACAATATAATGTATGTATAACATTACAGAAACGGTGGATTTAGTGGTATGAGTAATAACGAAAAATTTATTGAGTTCAGAAAAAAATATCCACGCTTTATCTATAAAAATTATTCCCTGAAAAAAGAAGAAAATTCTATCAATGTAGTTTATGATTTTTCCATTGAAAATCTTTGCGAATTTCACCCCGAGATTACTTTTGATATAGAGAAGCTTGAACTTGCCAACAATTTTGACTCGGCGTGTGCAGAAAAAATAATTTTTTCGCTCGGCCTTGTTGAAATGATAAGCTATTGGAAAGCCTCTTGCTGTCCTGAAATTATAATCGAATGTGGTTTTATCGACGAAGAAGATATAATCTGGCTTAAAAAGCTTTTCTTCAACGGACTTGGTGAATTCTTTTTCAGGAATGAAATAAAAACTGATTTCAATTCCTTTGTTGATATAAAGTGTAATGGTAAAAAGTTTCCAACAAGTGACGAATTTGTTTCAAAAAAGTTAAATCTTATCCCCGTCGGCGGTGGCAAGGATTCAAATGTCAGCCTTGAACTTTTAAAGGAAAACAAGCAGAATAACCGTTGCTTTATAATAAACCCAAGAGGCACTACCCTTGAATGTGCAAAGGTTGCGGGCTATTCTGACGCTGAAATAGTAAAGGTGAAAAGAACTATTGACAAAGAGCTTCTCAGCCTCAACGCACAAGGTTTTTTAAACGGCCACACTCCATTTTCGGCAATAGTCGCCTTTATCGCACTTTACTGTTCCTATCTTATAGGTAGCGAAAATATTATCCTTTCAAACGAATCGAGTGCAAACGAGGGTAATGTTGAGGGGCTTAATGTTAATCATCAATATTCAAAATCTTTTGAATTTGAACAGGATTTCAATTCCTTTGTAAAGAAAAACATAACCTCAAAAATAGTTTATTTCAGTTTGTTGCGGCCATTCAGCGAGTTGCAAATTGCAAAGCAGTTTTCGGCTTTTGAAAAATACCATCGTGTTTTTAAAAGTTGTAATCTTGGCAGTAAAACAGACTCTTGGTGTGCTGATTGCCCTAAATGTCTTTTCGTCTATTCTATTTTAATACCTTTCATTGACGAAAAAACACTAATTGAGGTGTTTGGCAAAAATATGCTTGATAATCCAAAACTTAAAGATACCTTTGACGGACTTGTGGGCTTTACCCCCGTTAAGCCCTTTGAATGTGTTGGTACTGTTGACGAGATAAACCTGAGTTTAAGCCTTGCAGTTAAAAAATTTGAGAAAGAAAATAAAAAACTTCCGTTCCTTTTGGACTATTATTCTCAAAAAGCGGATATTCAGAAAAATATTTCTGACCTTTCAATCTTAAAGGCATATAACGAAGAAAACAACATTCCTGAAAAATTTGAAAAATACACAAAGGAGATGTATCGTTTTGTATCAGCAGTTGATTGATTACTATTCAAACCGTTCCGTACTTATTTTAGGCTTCGGCAGAGAAGGCAGGTCAACCTATGAATTCATAAGAAAATATCTGCCTGAAAAAGACTTGACTATTGCAGATAAAAATAAAATTGAAATAGACGATAATAATGTAACCCTTATATGCGGTGAAAACTATCTTGACTGCGTAAATAACTTTGATTTGGTTATGAAAAGCCCTGGCATTTCTTTTAAAGATGTCAAGGTTGACGAAAATACAGAGGTAACCTGCCAGACCGACTTGTTTTTGCGTTTTTCTGACTGCAAAGCAATAGGTATAACGGGAACAAAGGGCAAGACAACAACATCAAGCCTCATTTACAGCGTATTAAAAGAGGCTGGCTTTAACACCTGCCTTATAGGTAATATCGGTGTGCCCGTTTTTGAAAATCTTATCGGTGCTGAAAAGCTGACGGCAGTTATTGAAATGTCCTCACATCAGCTTGAATTCACACGCAAATCTCCGCACATAGCCGTTTTAACAAATGTTTATCCCGAACATCTTGACCATTATAACGGCTTTGAGGGATATGTAAACGCAAAGCTCAATATAGTAAGAAATCAAAGCGTTGACGATTTCTTTGTTTACTGTCCCGACCAGGATATTTCTCAATATATTGACTTTAAGGAAATCAAATCGGATATTACTCCTGTCAGCTATAAAAAGACCTCACATTCTGATTTCTTCAATGAATTGTTTAATTCCAACGAACACCTTAAAGGCGAACACAACAAGCAGGATATTCTCTTTGCTTATTCTGTTGCAAAAATTCTTGGTGTCAGCGACGAGGATATTCTCAAAGGAATAAAGGCTTTTCAGGGTATCCCTCACAGAATGGAATATGTGGGTACATTTAAAGATATTAAATTTTACAACGACTGTATTGCAACAATTCCTCACGCTGTAATATGTGCAGTAGAGGCTCTTGAAGATGTTGATACACTTATAATCGGCGGTATGGACAGAGGACTTGATTATTCTGAATTTGAACAAGACCTTGCAAAGAGTAAAATTTCAAATCTTATCTGTCTGCCAGAAACGGGACATAATATTGCTGATAATCTGAAAAAAATTGAAAATTCTTTGAAAATATATAAGGCAAAGGATTTGCCCGATGCGGTTGAAAAGGCATATGAGGTCACTCAAAAGGGTATGACCTGTTTGCTTTCCCCTGCCGCTTCAAGCTATAACTATTATAAAAACTTTGAAGAAAAGGGAACGCACTACAAAAACCTTGTTAAACAACTTGGCGAAAAATAATTTTATCTATTTACAGAAACGGTGATAAAATGGTTGAATTTATGAAAAGAACTTGGGTGCAGATTGACCTTGACACCTTGCGTAAAAACTTTGAAGCAATCCGTCAGGCAGTACGCCCTGAAACAAAAATTATGGCAGTTGTCAAGGCGGACGCTTATGGTCACGGCGTTGAGTTTACCGCCCGTGAGCTTGTTAAGGACGGTGCAGACTGGTTTGCAGTTTCAAATCTTGAAGAGGCTTTGCAGGTAAGAAAGGCTGGTATAGATAAGCCTATTCTTATTTTAGGCTACACTCCGCCTGAATACGCTCAACAGCTTGCACTCAACAATATCTCTCAGGCAGTTTTTAATTCTGATTACGCAAACAAGCTTTCAAAAAATGCAGTTGAAAGTGGAGTTGAAGTAAGCATACATATAAAAATAGATACAGGTATGACAAGAATAGGCTTCACCTATCAGGACAATGTGCGTGACAGTTCAACAGTTGATGATATTGAAGAGGTCTGCAAATTAAAGGGACTTTACAAAGAGGGTATCTTCACTCACTTTGCAAAGGCAGACGAAGGTGCTCAGGGCGAAGCGTACACCCGTTTGCAATATGAATTGTTTACAAATATAATAGACCGCCTTAAAGCAAGAGGAATTGAGTTTGAATTAAGGCATTGTTGCAACTCGGCAGCCACTGTCTGCTACCCCGAAATGCAGCTTGATATGGTAAGACCGGGTATAATATTATACGGTATGCAGCCTTCAAATCAACAGCAAAGGAAACTTGACCTTTCACCTGTTATGGAACTCAAAACCGTTGTTTCTATGATAAAAAAGGTTGATAAGGATACATCAGTAAGCTATGGCGGAACATACACAACAGATGATGAAATTATGGTTGCAACTGTTCCCGTAGGCTATGCCGACGGCTACCCTCGTTCTTTATCGAACAAAGGTGAAATGCTCGTCAACGGCAAGCGTGTTAAAATTATCGGCAGAGTATGTATGGACCAGCTTATGCTTGATGTCAGCGGAATTGATAACATAAGCGAGGGGCTTATTGTAACCGTTTTCGGCAAGGACGACAAAGGCAACTCAATAACAGCAGATGAAATCGCTCAGATAACAGGCACAATTAACTATGAAATAACCTGCGGAATAAGTAAGCGTGTTCCAAGAGTTTTCATAAAAGACGGAAAAACGCTTGGCATAACCGATTACATTTTATCTGTTGAAAACTGATTTTAAACAACAAAAAAGTGCAGTAGAAATACTGCACTTTATTTTTTTGCTTTTTTATTGACTTCAAGTGGTAATGCCAGTAAGTCAGTTCTTTTACTTTAAGAAGCCTTGAATAATTATTTCCTCTGCTTCTTCCTGAGTCATTCCAAAGGTTTGAAGTTTAAGAAGCTGGTCGTTATTTATTCTGCCTATCGCTGCCTCGTGAATAATCTGAGCGTCAGCGTGATTTGCAGTTATTTCAGGAATTGAGCGTATATGTGCGTTATCCATAATAATTGAATCGCATTGAATATGTGCTCGGCACTTGTTGTTGCCAACTGCTCTTGGGTAGAAAATCTGTGATGATTTATCCTTACCTACTGAGCGTGAGATAATCTGTGCCGAAGAATCAACGCCGTCAAGATTTACAACCATATTTGACTTTGCAAGCTGTTCGCCGTGAGTCATAAGCTTTTCTATTATCATCAGCTTTGCACCGTCTTTAAGAGAAGCACTTGTTTCTCTTACTGTTGAGTCAACGCCCTTTATCTGTACCATTTCCATTTCGCAATATGAATTTTCATCCATTTCAATAACAGTTGTCGGGTTGAGAACTCTCTCTCCCTTGCCGTCACCCTCACCATAGTGCTTTTCAACATATTTCACTCTTGCACCCTTGCCGATATGGAAAGAGTGTATTCCGTCGTGCTCACTCTTTTCGTCACCGCTGTTATGAATTCCGCAACCTGCAACAATCACAACATCACTATTTTCACCGATATAGAAATCGTTATAAACCAAATCATTAAGTCCCGTCTGTGTGAGAATAACAGGGATATGAACACTCTCATTTTTCGTGTTCGGCTTTATGATAATATCAATACCAGGCTTGTCCTCTTTCGGAACAATCTGAATATTCTCGGTTGATTTTCTTTCAACGCCCTCACCGTTACGGCGGATATTATAAGCACCCTGAGGTGTTTCGTGCAAGTCTGCAATAGATTCAAGAAGGCTCAAATCAACTTTACTTAAATCACTCATCAGTTGTTACCTCCTCTGAATTCGCATTTGCCATCAAATTCGCCTGTAATCATTTTGAGAATATCATCTCTGCTACCTCTGTTGCGTACCATACCATCTGCAATAACAATTATTTCATCTGCAAGCTTCATAATACGCTCTTGGTGAGAAATAAGTATAACACCCTCGTTTTTCTTCTGGCTCAATGTCTTAAATGACTCAACAAGCATATTAAAACTCCACAAGTCAATGCCTGCTTCTGGCTCGTCATAAATTGCAAGCTTTAAATCTCTTGCCATAAGACTCGCAATTTCAATTCTCTTTAATTCACCGCCAGAAAGAGAGGAGTCAACCTCTCTGTTAAGATAGTCCTTTGAGCAAAGACCTACATTAGTAAGATAAGCACAGCACTCGTCAAAAGGCAATTCGCTACCGTGAGCAAGGCTCAAAAGTCGTCTTACAGTAAGTCCCTTAAAGCGTGGCGGTTGCTGAAAAGCATAGCCTATGCCAAGCTTTGCCCTTTCAGTAACAGAAAGATTTGTTATATCCTTGCCCTCAAAGAGAATCTGACCAGATGTAGGCTGTTCAATGCCCATAATAAGCTTTGCAAGAGTTGACTTGCCGCCGCCATTAGGACCTGTTAAAACAAGAAATTTTCCGCTTTCAAGAGTAAGGCTGATATCCTTTATTATTTCCATCTGTCCTTTATCAGCGTCAACCTCAAAAGCAATATTTTTTAATTCAAGCATATACATACTCCTTAAAAATCCTTTGATATATACAGTATAATACGATTTTTACTCTTTATCAATCTTTGTGCTTTTTTTCGGCTTTTTATACAGAATAACATCAATAAAAGCAAAAATACCACCCACAAGCACAACAAGAGCCACCCTTACAGGCGTTACAAAGTTCTGCTTGTTGTCAGAATAGACAAGATTTTTTTCAGCGTCTTCAATGTTGTTTATTGCTGTATGGATTTCCGAAAGAGCCAAAGCCTCACGGCTTTCTTCCATAGCCCATAAAAGCTTCTTTTTTGTATCGGCTGTGCAGTTTTCATTATCATATTTTTTTTGTGCTTCCTTCAAAGTAACTTCAAGCTCTTTTTTTGCCACTTCTATATCTTCAATATAATTGCACATAGCCTTTGCGTGATTTGTGATTATAACATCATAGCCCGCTCTGACAAGTTCATCATATCCTACGCTGTCATCAACACGCTTTCCGCATTTTTTATAATCTGTCATATCGGCAACTGTTACAGTCCCTATATTATCTATTTTGTCACCCAAAAACTCTGAAAAAACAATGGAATTAACATTCCTTGAAGTGAATTCAATAATACTTGCAAACGGCGTGCTTGCAGTAAGCTTTGCTCTTGAAAGAGCAGGGAATACAATACTGCCCTTATAGGTAAAGCAAAAGGCAGGCGAGTTTTCATTATAGTTATAGCTTTCTATGATATTGCGTATTTCCTTTGTCTTTAAATTTTCAAATCTAAAAATCAGCTTATCTGTTTGAGGCAGTTGCTTATATATTTCATTTGCATTTTTTATCATAAGGAAGCAACCGTCTGCAACTGCTTCAAGTGCTTGCTCCAAGGTCGGCACCTTTAAATCGCTTTTTGTTGAATCATTATTTTTAAGAAATCCTTTTGATATTTCTTCATAGGTGTAATCGCTGACATTACCGCTAAAATCACCATTTTCATTTAAAACAGTTCTTTCAAGAGAAGCATCTTCCATAACAACAAAAATATTATCCTTTGTTTTTTGAAGATTTACGCATACAATTTTTGCACCGATTTCATAAGCGGATTTAATTGCAGGTAATGAACATTCAGGATATTCTGAAAAATCGCCCTTGTTTGCGGCACATACAAGCTCTTTATTTTCAAAGGCATTCGCATTTTTCGGTTCTTGACCTGCAAAAATATTAAGTGACGAAACGCACAAAAGAATAAAAACAAGCAAAATTGTTATTATAGTTTTTACTTTTTTCATCAGGTTTTCTCCTTAACCGTCATTAAATTTCTTTTTCTTCTTCAATATTACAGCACATAATGACATATTTTTTCCATACATAGAATTATACTTTTTTTGCAGTCTTTTGACAAGTCATTTTATAACAGAGTGGTGCAAAAAATGAAAAAATTAGAATTATCAATAACTAATCCGTTGGACAAGCTCAGTCAAGTACCAAAAAGCTTTTACATAATATTTCAACAGCTTTTTTGTGTTATCGCTTCTTTCGTCATCTCTCAGGCTGATATTTTAAACGGTATGTCGCCTTTCGGTATGGCTTTTGTTGCAGGTGCTCCGACCGAGTTTTTAATCGGGACAACCCTCGGTGCAATAGCAGGCTATGCTATTCCTCTAAGCTCCGATTTTTCTTCCCTGCGATATATTGCAACGGTTATATGTATAGCCGCTGTAAGATATTGTCTGCGTGATATAAAAAACATAAAAACAAATTCAATAGTAAGCTGTTGCGTTGCCTTTTCAGGCTCTATAATAACGGGCTTTGCAACAGGCTTTACAAAAGGCATAACAATAATGTCGGCAGTAATGTATATAGCAGAATCAATCCTCACTGCCAGCGGTGCTTTTTTCTTCAACAGAGGGTTATCCATAACAAAAAAAGGTCTGCGTAATTTCAAATTGAACGAAGGGCAGTTCGCTTGTTTTATAGTTTCTATCTGCATACTGCTTATGTCCTTCTCAACCATTAAAATTATTAAAATATCACCTGCCCGAATTATTGCCGTTCTGATAATTCTTTTCTCTGCAAAAATAGGCAAACAAATCGGCGGCTCTCTTTCGGGCGTGGCTTTCGGTGCGTCAATGGCACTTTTGCCCGATATGAATTACCTTGCCGCCGCATATTCAGTCAGTGGTCTTGTTTCAGGTATTTTCGCTCCATCTGGTCAGCTCGGTGTTGCTCTTGCCTTTGCTTCAACAAATGCTATTGTCAGCCTTTATATGCAAAACGGCAACCTTTCAACTGCAACGCTTATTGAAACAGGTATTGCAACGATTATTTTTGTCATTATTCCTTCAAAATATATAAACAAAGCAAAAGAATTTTTCAGCGGTGAAGAAAAAAGCGAGGATGTGAGTGCTATGCGAAGAGCATTATCAACAAGACTTTCACTTGCCTCAAAGGCAGTTCACGAGGTATCCGACTGCGTTGACGAGGTTTCAAAAAATCTGATAAAAATTCAGATGCCGAATATTGCTCAGGTCTATACAACAGTTCAGAACAAGGTCTGTTCATCTTGTTCTAAAAAGGAGTTTTGCTGGCAGATAAACTTCAACGACAGTATGAATGTTTTTAATGATATGGGCACTGCTCTTAAATCAAACAGAGAAATCAGCAGAAATGATGTCCCTCTCTTCTTTTCTCAGCGTTGCGACAGATTAAATGTATTGATAAACACCCTTACCGTTGAATACAATAAGCAGGTTGCAAAAATGGTCGCCACTCAAAGCAATATGCAGATAAGAGGAGTTGTGTCCGAGCAGTTTGAAAGCGTCAGCGATTTACTCGACGACCTTGCAAATGAATTCAACGAAATTGAACGCTTTGACGATAAAACAGCATTTAAAATAGAAGAAGCGTTAAGAAGAAACAACATATCGCCCATCAGCGTAAACTGTGTTCTTGATAAATACGAAAGAATGAAAATAGAAATCCATTGTCCTGAACTTTCAGACAAAACAGACAGACAAAGTCTTTCACAAGATATAGAAAAAGCGTGCGAAAGAAAACTGCTTCAACCAAATATAACGCAAATCGGTTCAGACAATTTTATAATTTACAGCGAAATGGCAACATATCGTATGAAAATCGGTCACGCTCAGCTTTTAAGCAATTCTTCTTCTACTTGTGGCGATTGCTTTGATTTCTTCGACGACGGAACGGGCAAGCAGATTATGCTTATAAGCGACGGCATGGGAACGGGCAATCGTGCAGCGATTGACGGAAATATGGCGTCTTCTCTTATGAGCAGACTTATAAAGGCAGGGTTCAGCTTTAACTGTGCCTTAAAGGTTGTCAATTCCGCTCTGCTTTTAAAAAGCGAGGAAGAGTCCTTTGCAACTCTTGATATAGTATCCTTTGATTTATTTACGGGCAAAGCAGACTTTTTCAAGGCAGGAGCACCTATTTCATATATAAAGCATAAAAACAAGGTGAAAGAGGTTGAGATGGCTTCACTTCCGGCAGGAATACTCAAAGAGGTACGCTTTGAGCGAAAGGCTGCAACTCTTTCAAAGGGCGATATAGTTCTTATTGCCTCGGACGGTGCTATAACCTCAAACAATCAATGGATAAATACCGAGCTTTCACTCTGGGACAGCAACGATGCACAAGCACTTGCACAATCAATAGCAAAGAAAGCGTATCAGAAATATGAAAACGAGCGGAGCGATGATATAACCGTACTCGTTGGAATAGTTCAATAAAGACCATTTCTAACAATTGTTTCATAAAGTAAGAGAGGATAGAAGTTCTATCCTCTCTTGCTTTTTCTTTATTAAGATATTGCTATCAATCAAAGAAACGATTGCTTTATCTTTCCAACCCAAACGAGATAAAACAATCAACTTTCGACTGCCGTCGGGGCTTTCATTTTCTTCTCGTTGAAGAAGAAAACGAAACAAAAGAAGTCAAGTTAAGGGGCACCAGACTACTGCGACAAAAGTCTGGTTCCCCTTAACAATCCTCTCCCCTTTCATTTCTTACTTGATAAAGTCCGTAAGTTTTTACTCTCTGCTAAAAATAAACTTGATATAGCA
>JAILBY010000188.1 GCA_024680655.1 Clostridiales bacterium
CCGAAAAGCTTTGAAATAACCTCTGACGAGGTTTATAAAGCGTTACGCTATCCTTTAAGGAAAATTTGTGCCGTTATCTATCAACTTTCTTGACGACATTCTTCCTTTAATATAAAGCAACCAAAAAGAACAGTGGTAAGGATTCTTGTTAATCCTTACCACTGTTCGTCATATAAGCCTATAATTTCATCTCTTGAAGTGAAATTGTATCCGTTATTTTCAAGAATAGAGCTATCCTGCAAAGCGATACCCGTCCCCCTTGCAACACAGTTAATCGGGTCATCAGCTATAACAGTTTCAACGCCTGTTCTTTTTTTAATCATATCAGCCATACCATAGAGCAACGCTCCGCCACCCGTTACAAGAACGCCCTGACTTGCAATATCCGCCGCAAGCTCAGGCGGTGTATCTTCAAGAACCTCTCTTATTCCGTCACAAATTTTCCTTAAAGGATAGCGTAACGCTTTATAAACCTCGTCAGAGGTTATTTCAAAGCTTTTCGGCATACCGCTGAGGTAGTCCTTGCCCTTTGCGTTGATTGCTATTTCAACAGGGCGTGGCACTGCACAGCCTATTTTTTTCTTTATCTCTTCGGCTGTTCTTTCGCCTATTATTATGCCCTTTTTATTTCTTACAAATTTAATAATAGCCTGGTCAAACTTATTGCCTGCAAATTTAACAGAATGTGAAATTGCTATACTGCCCATAGTTATAACCGCAACATCAGTTGTACCGCCACCTATATCAACAACAAGCGTTCCGTAAGGCTTTGAAATATCAAGCCCTGCACCTATTGCACCTGCAAGAGGCTCTTCGATAAGACAAGCCGAGCCAGCACCAGCGGCAGTAACAGCGTCAAGAATAGTTCTTCTTTCAAGGCTCGTAATCGTTGACGGCATACAAACGACAACTCTCGGCTTAAAAATACTGTTTCCGCATATCTTCTGTATATAGTATCTGAGCATTTTATCAGTAATTGATAAATCTGAAATAACACCATCATTCATCGGCTTTATAACCGTTATTGAGTCTGGATTTTTTCCAACCATTTCAGAAGCGGAAGAGCCTATTGCCACGACTTTTTCGTAGCCCGTATAAAGTGCAACCACAGAGGGCTCATTAAGCACTATGCCCTTGCCTGTAACATATATGATAACCGAGGTTGTTCCAAGGTCAATGCCTATCCCTTTGCCAAGCACAATATCACTTCCTTCCGTTCTTAATCAAAAAATATCAGTTCTCGTTTTTATCGTTAAAGGTTATAGCCGCAGTTACGCACTTTACTTGCTTTGCACCTGCAAGCAAAAGTATTTTGGTACATTCTTCAAGCGTTGCACCCGTTGTTTTTATATCGTCACAAAGAAGAATGTTTGCGTCTTGAAAGTCAACATCTTCCTTTGCCTCAAAAACACCTATAACATTACCCTTTCGCTGTTGTGCATTAAGGCTATGCTGTTCAGGAATTTCATAAAGCTTTTCAAGTGCATCAACATATCTTATCCCTAATGTTGTTCCTATTTCTCTTGCAAGAAGCTCACTCTGATTATATCCTCTTTGTGAAATTTTTTGCTTTGTCATGGGCACACAGCAGATAAAATCAAAAACATCTTCATCGTATTTATTATTGACACAATTTGCCATCTCATTTGCAAGGAAACGGTAAATATATTTTTTTGAGCCGAATTTGAAATCTCTGATTGACCTTGCTATAACTCCTTTATAATAAAATGGAGCGATTAAACTATTATAACTGTTTTTTCTGTTATTGCAAGTACAATTTGTCTTTTCAATACCGCAATCAGTACAAATAGGCTCATTTATATAAGGTAACGCATCAATGCAATATTCACATACGAGGCTGTCCGGCGTAATAACACGCCCACAGCACGCACATTTTTCAGGATAAACCAAACCCAAAAATTTATAGATAAACCTTTTAAATTCCATCGTTAATTAAAAACTCCTTCAAGGCTGAAAAACGCCTTGTTTTTTTATCGTTATTTATCATTTTCACGACTTCGTTTTCGTCGCCTACAATAATCATTATATTTTTTGCCCTTGTTACAGCAGTATAGAGCAAGTTTCGGTAGGATAACTGCGGCACAACATTGAGCATAGGCATAACAACTGCATCAAACTCGCTTCCCTGACTTTTATGGACAGTTATAGCATAAGCAAGTTCAAGTTCCTTTGCACCCTCCATTGAATATGCAGCAATTCTTTCGTCAAAGTCTATCTTAAAAGTAGCCGACGCAACATTTATATCAAGCAATATTCCTACATCGCCGTTGAAAATTCCAGTTGACTCCTCTTTGCCCTTAGTCCAAGGTATATCATAATTATTTTTTATCTGCATAACCTTATCGCCAACTCTGAAAACCTGACCATTCAAAAGAACTTCTTTCTTTCCCTTTTGAGCAGGATTTAAGGCTTCTTGTAAAGCGTGGTTAAGGTTTCTTGTTCCAAGCTCGCCCTTTCTTGACGGGCAAAGCACCTGAATATCTGAAATAGGAGAATATCCATACGCCTTGGGCAATCTTACAGTACAAAGTTCTGTTATCGTTGCAACAGCCCTTTGTGAGTTAAGCCTTTCCATATAGAAAAAGTCGCTGTCTTTTTTTGTCAAATCAAGCCTTTCGCCTGAAACAATCTTATGTGCATTCGTAACTATCTGACTTTCCATAGCCTGACGGAAAACCTCTTTGAGTTCAACAACAGGCAAAAGCCCAGAATCTATCATATCGTGAAGAACATTACCTGCACCAACTGGCGGAAGCTGGTCGGAGTCACCAACCATAACCAGACGGCAGCCAAGAGGCAACGCATCAAGCAAGGCTGAAAACACTTGAATATCAACCATTGAAAGTTCATCTACAATAAGAGCATCAGCATCAATAGGGTTTGAAACATTCCTTGAAAAGCTCTGATGTTCATTTTCGTCCCACTCAACTTCAAGCAAGCGATGTATTGTCTTTGCCTCTCTGCCCGTAACCTCACTCATACGCTTGGCGGCTCTGCCCGTAGGAGCAGCAAGAGCAATATTAAGTCCCTCTTGCTCATAAAGTTCAAGTATGCCGTTAAGAATAGTGGTCTTACCTGTACCAGGTCCGCCCGTAAGAATAAGCACACCTCTTTGAACAGCAGTAACAATAGCCTCTCTCTGCTTCTGTGCATACTTTATTTTAAGCTTTTTTTCAATTAAATCTATATCCTTTTCAAGAGTTGATTTACCAGCAGGCGGAAATTTAAGCAAAAGCTTTATTCTTCTTGCCGCCGAGGTTTCTGCAAAATATATCTTGGGCAAAAACAAAAATGCTCTTCCGCCCATTTCATACTCAATAAGCTGTCTTGAATTTATAAGGTCATCAATAGCACCGTTGATAGTTTCACTTGATGCCGTAAGCAGTTCTCCTGACGGTTCAATAAGCTTATCTCTCGGCACGCAGGTATGTCCATTATAAAGATTATGTGTAACCACATAAAGTATGCCCGCTCTTATGCGAAAAATATCGTCAGGCTTATTCGGCATAGCAGAAGCTATTGAATCAGCACGCTCAAAGCCTATGCCTATCGCTTCATTACAAAGAATATATGGATTTGAATTTATCATATCAACCGTATT
>JAILBY010000237.1 GCA_024680655.1 Clostridiales bacterium
TGATTTGTATGGGTATAAAGGTTAGCGTAAATGAAGAAAAATGTGTGGGCTGTTCTTCGTGTGTCAAGGATTGTCCTGCAAAGGTACTGTATATTGAAAACTCAAAGGCAAAGGTGAAAGACGGAGCGTGCATTGATTGTGGGCATTGTTTTGCAGTTTGTCCGTCAAATGCTGTATCAATGAAAAACTATAACTGTGAGGACTGCCACGCTGTGACTTCTATGGCTGAGCTTGACAGCGAAACCTTGCTCAATGCTATGAAAAGCAGAAGAACTATAAGGCAATACAAGGATAAAGAGGTTGAGCCTGAAAAAATCGAAAAAATTCTTGAAGCAGGCAGATATTCTCCAACGGGTGCAAATTCGCAGAATGTTGCATACACAATTCTTGGTTCAAAGCAGAACGATTTGGAAAAAGAATGTGTCAAAATGTTCAGAACAGGCGTAGGCTTGGGCGGTATTTTTTCTTCCGATTTAAAAGGATTTTTTGTTGATGATAATTTCTTTTTCAAAAAGGCACCGCTTGTAATTGTTGTTTCGGGCAAAGACGAGGTAAACGCTTCACTTGCAAGTGCGTATATGGAAATTATGGCAGAAAGTCTTGGCTTGGGTGTTCTTTATAGCGGATTTTTTGTTGGCTGTTCAAGAATAAATCCAAAAATCAAAAGTATGTTAGAACTTCCGAAGGGGCATAAGGCAGTAACCTGTATGATAATAGGCTATCCCGATGTTAAATATCAAAGAATAGCACCGAGAAAGCCATTGAAATTAAAAAAATTATAAAATAAAATCTGCTTTTAAGATAGTAATGTTTCTTAAAAGCAGATTTTTGCTTTAAATCAGTTCGTTTATATATCCTGTTGCTATGCCTAAAACAGCAGATATTACTATTATTAAAATAGGGTGAATTTTTTTCTTTTTGATTTTAAAAAACGCAAGGAATAATGAAAGGGCGAATATTGCAAGAGTGCATAGAAAGAAATAGTCTTTAAAAAGAGAAAAAGTGAAGCCCTTTGAAAAGAAAACCTCTTTGCCCAAAGAGATTACGGCTGCACCTATAAGACCTACTGCACAAGGTCTTAAACCGTTCATCATACCCTCAATTGTTTTACTTTTTTTGAATTTTTCAAAGAATTTTGCAACTATCAGAATTATTATAAAAGAGGGGAGAACAACGCCAGCGGTTGCACAAAAAGAGCCAAATATACCGCCCGTTTGTGAGCCGATATAGGTTGCTATATTTATTGCAAATGCACCAGGTGTGCTTTCACTTACTGCTATAAAATTGATAAGCTCCTGACTTGTCAGCCAGCCTTTACTCAAAACCTCTGACTGAATAAGAGGAAGCATAGCGTATCCACCGCCAAATGTGAAAACGCCTATTTTGAAAAATGTCCAAAAAAGTTCTAAATATATCATTGAGCCTTACCTCTTTTCCTCTGTATGATAGAAAAGACAAGACCTACAACTGCACAAGAGGCTATTATTACAAGTGCGTTTGCACCCCATATAACGCTTACTGCAAAAGAAACAGCAAGGACTAAATATGAAAATATTTCTTTCGGGCATTGTTTTGCCATAGTGAAAAATGATTTTGTTATAAGGGCAAGCACGCCTGCTCTTATTCCGTTAAAGGCGTATTTTACCACCTTATAATCTTGAAAATGTGTTAATACGGTTGAAATCAAAAGTATTACCACAAACGACGGAATAACAAGCCCTAATGTTGCAAAAAAAGAGCCTGAAAATCCTGCTGTTTTATAGCCGACAAATGTTGCCATATTTACCGCAAGAGGACCTGGTGTTGATTGTGAAACTGCAAGTATATCAAGAATTTCATCATCTTTAAGCCAACTGTGTTTTTCAACTATTTCTCTTTGCATAAGCGGAAGCATAGCGTATCCACCGCCAAAGGTGAATGCACCTAACTTGAAAAAGGTAAAGAAAAGCTCAAATAAAAGTCCGATTTTCTTTTTCTCCATCTGACAAAAATCTCCTTGACAAAATTTACTATATTGTAATAGCATAATAACATAAAATTTTCAAGGAGTAAAATGAAATGCAGTCTTTTTTTATCTGCCCTGTATGCAGAAAATAAATGGAAAACAACGGCTCTGCTTTGATCTGTGCTGAAAATCATTTGTTTGATATTGCAAAAGAGGGCTATACAAATCTTTTGCCGTCAAACAAAATGCACTCAAAAGCACCTGGCGATACAAAGCAAATGATTGCTTCACGCAGACGATTTCTTGAAAGCGGATATTATGATATTTTTTCTTCTGCCATAAACGAGCAGTTGATACCTTTGTTTTCGGGGAATATTAAGCTGCTTGATGTTGGTTGCGGAGAGGGGTACTATACTTCAAGGCTCAAAGAGGCTTTTGAAAAGAACAATATAAAAGTTGATGTTGCAGGGTTTGATATTTCAAAATTTGCAGTAAAAGCAGCGTCAAAAAAATATAATGGCATTGAATTTGCTGTTGCAAGTGCGTTTGAAATTCCTGTTAAGGATAGCTTTTGCGATTGCCTTATCAATGTTTTTGCACCGATAGTGCCAGATGAATTGAGAAGAGTTATAAAAATGGGCGGATATATGCTTATTGCCGTACCGACTGAAAATCATCTTATGGGCTTGAAAGAGCTTGTCTATGATGAGCCTTATAAAAACGAAGTCAAGGATACATATTACGAGGGCTTTGATTTTGTCAAAAGAGTTTCAGTAAAGGAAAATATAGAGCTTAATAGTGCCGAGCTTATTTCCGATTTGTTTTCTATGACGCCATATTACTGGAAAACCTCGGTTGAGGGCAGTCAGAGAGTGGCACAGGCAAGCCATCTTTCAACTGAAATAGGCTTTGATTTGTTAATTTACAGAGCAATCTAAAATATTACAATTATGTTATAAATGTAAAAAAATTTTTTTATGTTTGAAAAACAAGGTTAGTAGTGCTAAAATGTATTAGTTATAAAATTTAAGGAGGTATATCCTTGGACGAACAGAACAAAAACAATGAACTCGGTCAGGAAAATGAGAACGAGGCAGTTGAAAAGGAACTCGAAGATATTGCTACGTTGTTACAGCGTGAGCTTGACAAGGCAAAGCAGGAAAGCAAAGACGAGAATGCACTTCCCGACGCTGTTGAGGACTGGGAAAATCTTGTAAATCAAGACGAAAACACTTTGCTCTCTGTTGAAGAAGAAAATCAAAAATCTGAAACATTAGCTGAAACAGAAAATGAAGAAGCTGATGATGAAAATGATGACGATGAAAAAACTGATGACGAAAATCAGGATATTTCTCAGCCTGAAAAGCTTGAAGAGGTTGAAGCTATGGATGGTGCAGAAGAAAAAGCACCTGCAAAATTCAGCCCGTTAGCACTTTTTACGGCATTTGCTGTAATAGCACTCACTTTATTTGCTGTAATCAATTTCAGCAACGATAATATAGCAAACATAAAGAGCGTTTTTGAGGCAGAGGGCTATTTAAGAGAGAATAAGATTATTTCTGCACTTAATGTTTATACCACTATTAATCAGAACACAAATTCTGAATATGCAGTAAGAAGAATTTTCTCACTTTGCTATAAAAACGGCTATGTTTCAGACGCTTTGAATTTTGCTGAAACATATAAATCATATTTCAATGAGCCTTGGAATTTAAAATATAAAAAGCAGGCTGCTTATACTCAGAAGATGATGGATACAATAAACGAGTTAAATCCTATTGTTCAGCAGGTTGCTTCATCAAATGGCGATTTTGATTATGATTCAGTTATTTCTCAGCTTGATGCTTATAATCAGGAAAGCGGAAAATATGATAAAGCTACAATTGAATACTATAAATCCTATGTTTCAAGCCTTGCTTCAAAGGATGCAGAAACTCAGCTTAATTACCTCAAAGCGTGTGCTGAGGCTAATCCGTCTATTGAATGGCTCTATAAGCCTGATATGGCAAACTGTTACAGACTTTTAGGCAATATGGACGAGGCAATTAAAATCGTAAACGAGCTTATAGCAAGAAATGTTGATGATTCTGATATGTATAATCAAAAAATATTCCTTTACAGAATGAACAAGGATTATGATTTGGCTATTAAGGCTTGCAATGATGCTGTTGAGGCTTTCTATGACGAAAAGGAAGAGTCTTCATCAAATTATGAAGCATACAGACAGTACGCAATTGTTTATCTTCTTAAAGGCGATTATGAGAACGCTGTAAGTAAAGCAGAAACAGCAAACGATATGACTCTTGATGAGAAGGTTATAAACACTCTTGCTTTGTGCTATCTTGCAAATTCAGACGAGGAAGGCTATAAAGAAATGGTTGACCTCTTGAAAGAATATTCAGTAGAGATTGCTCAGGATGTTACAGATTACAAAGACGGCAAAAAGACTCTTGAACAGATTTTCCTCGAAGGGTTAGGTGATATACAATGAAATATTTTGGTTCAATATTAAAGTTTCTTACATTTCCTGGTATGTTTCTCCACGCCTTATGGGAACATCTGATTTGTATTCTCTATGGCTCAAATGTTGAAGATTCAAGAGCAATACGCCTTGATGAGCTTAGCGGACATGTTGAGCACGATTTTATGGATACCCCTGGCAAGCAGTTCCTTTTATGCTTCCTGCCGTTTCTGTTTAATCTTATATTAGGCTTGCTTTTGAGCGGTGTTGCCGTTGCAAAAATCTTTGTACTCGGCGAAAAGAGCACTATTTTATATGTTATACTTTGGGTGGGTGCTTCACTTTTAAGCAACCTTTTTCCTCTTGTTGAAGATGCAATGTTTATGTTCAGCGAGATTTATTCAGAAAAAACAAAGCTTGCAGCAAAGATTTTTGCAGCACCTATTGCAGCGATACTTTATGTTGGTGCTTACCTCAATATGTACGGCTTGACCGTATTCACAACAGCAGGCTTTTTAGCTTTGTGCTTAATCTGATAAACACAAAAAGTCAGAGCATTTTTGCTTTGACTTTTTATATTTTTTAAAAGTTTTCGACAAAATTCAAAAAAACTCTTTATTATAGAAAAAATATATAGTATAATATATAAGCAATTTTGTCTTTATTTTTTGGATTTTATTATATTATTTTTTTGTTTGAGGTGTTTTGCATAATAAAACACCTCAAACAAAAAAATAATATAATAAAATCCAAAAAATAAAGACAAAATT
>JAILBY010000242.1 GCA_024680655.1 Clostridiales bacterium
CACCATATGCGGATGTAGCTCGTCTGGTAGAGCGCCACCTTGCCAAGGTGGAGGTAGCGAGTTCGAGCCTCGTCATCCGTTCCAAAAGTAGGACGCTTAATAAAAAAAGCGTCTTTTTATATCTAAGGCGTCATAGCCAAGTGGTAAGGCACGAGTCTGCAAAACTCCGATTCCCCGGTTCAAATCCGGGTGACGCCTCCAAAATAAAAAGCACTTGTGTTAAAGCAAGTGCTTTTTTTCTAAGCAATAAAACAAAGGAGAACTAAAATGCTTATATATTATCTTTTATTAGTTATGGTTCTGGCTCTTGCCTATCCTCTGTGTATCTACAAGCCTTCAAAAATAAAAAAAGCAGCTTATATAAGCATAACCTTTGCTTATCTTCTCGGCTTATGCGTTTTTCGTTACGGCATAGGCAACGACTTTTTCAGCTATATAAAAATCTTTGAAAATATAAGCCAGACTCCTTTTTCTGATATTTTCAAATCAGATTTAGAAATAGGCTTTTTTGCAATAACAAAGCTGATAACCTCGCTGACTATGAACACCGATGTTATTTACGCTGTTTTTGCACTTATAATCCTTTTGCCCGTTGCAGTTGTAATCTATAAGCACAGTGACAATATATGGCTTTCCTGCTATCTTTATATATGCCTTACCTTCTACTACACTTCATTCAATTTTATAAGGCAAAGCATAGCAGCCTCAATAATCTTTTTGGGTTACAGATTTATCAAAGAAAAAAAGCCTCTTATTTTCATATTATTTATATTGCTTGCCACAACCTTCCACTATACTGCAATAATACTATTGCCTATCTATCTGCTTTCACTGATAAAGCCTAATAAATATCTTTATCTCGGCTATGGTGTATTAACTGCAATAGTCTTTATCTTTTCAAAGGATATTCTCAATTTTGTACTTTCTATTGCACCTGAAAAATACAGACATTACGCAAATTCAATGTTTGTAACAACAGGTCTTTCAGTTGTATTTTTGGTTATTCCATTTATACTGCTTATCGCCTTTATTCTGGTCTATTTTCTTTCGGACTGGAAAGAAAAATGCAAGCAGTCTGGTATCTTCACAAACTTCATTTTTTTCAACGCTATAATCTGGCTTTTCATAACAAAGCACTTTATACTTGAACGCTTCTCAATGTATGCTTATATCTTTGTAATTCTTGCACTCCCCTCTCTTTGTGAGAATTTCAATAATTCAGAAGCAATTAAAGAAAAAATTAAAAATGCTAAAAACAAAGATTCAAAGGCTTTAAAAGAAAGTCTTTATGATGCGAAGTATATCTATAAATTAGTTCTCTGCGTTGCCCTCGTTCCTGCTTTACTTTACAACATTTTCGGTATGTACGACGGCACAAGCGGATTTCACGGCATTTTCCCATATAAAACAAACATTTCTGCCGTCTATTTATCCGAATACAAAAAGCTTTCGCAAGAAGAATTGAATTCAAAAATAAGAGCTGAAAAGGATTTATATAAATATATTCTTGAAGCCTCTCAAAGAGAAAATACACTTATTATTCTCTCGACAAAGGGCAGTATCGAGTCCCTTTCCTCGCCCGTTACAAGTGCATTGAAGAAATTAGGATTTAGCGGAAAGCTTACGGCTGGCAAATATGATTATAACTACATAGCGATTGCAAAAGACAATATCTGCTTATATGAAGAATGCTCCAAGGACACCTTATATACCGAAAATAAAATTGAAGGCATAGACCTTAGTATCGGCTCAATAAATGAAGACGACGGCACTTCAAGAAGTCAGATAGCAATAAACGGTAACGACTATTCTCTCAATTCCTGGGGACTTAATATAGTTATATACGATACCGCAACCAACAAGGTTATAGATTGCGTGACATTTAATCCTTATCAAAAGGAAGCTATAAGAATATAAAAAACTTTTTGGCATTAGCATAAAAATAGCCCGAAGGCGATTTAATCACCTTCGGGTTTTCTCTTTTATTTATTGCTTTTGATTTAAAATATTGTAAACCGTTTCTGCTTCAACAGGCTTTGCAAGAAATCCGTCTGCACCCGATTGCTCGATTTTATTATGGTCAACAAACACATCATCAGCAGACATAATGATTATTTTTATGTTTTTTAAATCTGCTCTTTCAAGCTCTCTTATTTCTTTTATTATTTCAAAGCCGTCCTTATAAGGCATTTCTAAATCTACAAGGACTGCACTGTAATAATTTTCGGCAGACATTTTTAATTTTTCAATCGCATTATCTCCGATTTGTTCAGTATCAACCTTTGCATTTCTTGCCTCAAAAATCGCCTTTGTAATTTCAAGATTTACAATATTATCATCAACAGCAAGCAAATTCATTCCTTTAAAATCAGCAACACACACGAATAACACCTCAAAAAAAATAGCTTATAGGCTTATTTTAAACCTATAAGCTATTTCAAGTCAAGAATATTAAAGAGTTTTTCCCTCAAAAGCAACTCTCTTTTTTACAGACTGCATAAGTGTATCAAATGCAGACGGTGTAAGTGACTGTGCACCATCGCAAAGTGCTTCCTTAGGATTATTGTGTACCTCAATGATAAGGCCGTCGGCACCCGTTGCAATAGCCGCTCTTGACAATGGCTCAACCATCCAGTAAATACCAGCGGCGTGACTTGGGTCAACAATAACAGGAAGATGTGACTGCCTTTTAAGAAGTGGTATTGCTGAAATATCAAGATTATTTCTTATGATTGTTTCAAAGGTTCTTATTCCTCTTTCACAAAGAATAACATTCGGGTTACCGCCTGCAAGTATATATTCAGCACTCATTAAAAATTCTTCAATAGTAGCAGAAAGACCTCTCTTTAAAAGAATAGGCTTCTTTGTTTCGCCCAAAGCTTTGAGCAAACGGAAATTCTGCATATTTCTTGCACCGACCTGAATTATATCAACATCATCAAAATCTTTAATCTGTGTTTCGCTCATTATTTCAGTAACAATAGGCAAGCCTGTAACTCTCTTTGCTTCAAGCAATAATCTTAAACCCTCATTTTCAAGTCCCTGGAAAGAATAAGGTGAAGTTCTTGGCTTGAAAGCACCGCCTCTCAACAAAGTTGCACCGCTCTGCTTTACATCCTTTGCGATTGAATTGAGCTGTTCCTCACTCTCAACAGAGCAAGGACCTGCAATTACATTGAAAAAGCCCTCACCTATTTTAACATTATCATTTACCTTTACTATTGTATCGTCAGGATGAAAACGACGATTTGCTGCTTTATAAGGCTCTGAAATACGCTTAATGTCTTCAATTATATCATTAGCCTTCAAGGTATCAATATCAACCTTTGAAGTGTCACCAACAAGACCGACAACAGTTATTTCCTTACCCTCACTATAATTGAGGTCAACACCAAATCCCTTTAATGTTTCAAGTAATGCGTCAACACGCTCTTTGTTTGCGTCCTTTTTTAAAATTACAACCATTATTTATGCCTCCGATTTTTAACGCTTTAAAGCTTTTATGTGTTAAAGTATAACTCTGTTTTTATCTTTTGTCAACACAAAAATAAAAAAATGCTCAACATTTTCTGCTGAGCATTTTTTAATTATCATTTTACTTTTTCTATAACGGCGATAACTCTTGAATATTCGCTATCAAGTGCTGGTATTTTAGCTGGCACATTTTCAGGAGTTCCCTGCCTTATCTGAGTTAAAATATCATTTGAAATATTAAACAAATCCGTCAACCCAAGGTTACCCGCAACGCCTTTAAGTGTATGGATTGTAGCCTCTGCGGCTTGGTAATCATTTGCAGCAATAGCATTTTTAAATCCCTCATAGCTTTTATCGTCAAGGAACTTAACAAGGAATTTATTAAGCAACAAAAAATTACCAGCAAATCTTTCAAGTGTTCCGTCAACATCAAAGTTTGCATCTTTTAAAGTTTTGATTATTTCATCCATAGTTTTGCCCTCCTGTAACCATTTCTTTGTTTAATTATATTAAATATTCCGACAATAGTCAAGTTTTTTAAACAAATTTAACAGTTTTTTTGAAAACTAGAAATTACTACCATTCCAGCCCCAGTTTGAAACCTCTTCATATTTGATATAAATTTGCGATGGCTCTATTGAACATTCCTGAGAAATAATGGAAGTTATCTCCTTCGTAAGCTTATCAAAATCAGATGGTGCAACCTTACCGAAAACCTTTACCTCCACAAAAGCCATCGGCTTATCTCCGTTACCTTTAAAATACATATCAGGTACATATTCAAAAGAAACCATAAGCCAGTTTTCGCTTTTTCCTGGAATTATAGAAATAGCCTGACCTAATTTCTGCTTGATTATTTCTTTTTTCTCCTGATTTAATTCAACATTTGTTTTTGTTCCTATAAAAGGCATTTTAA
>JAILBY010000198.1 GCA_024680655.1 Clostridiales bacterium
AAGGGATAAAAGAATTCGGCGAACAGTTGCAGATAAAAATTGATGAAATGGTCAAAGCTATTTATAGTCAGGTAGGCTATGAATTCAATATAAATTCACCAAAGCAGTTAGGCGAAGCACTTTTTGAAAAGCTTGGATTGCCTGCAAAGAAGAAAACAAAGAGTGGCTATTCAACCTCAGCCGATGTGCTTGAAGGTCTTGCAGATGAATACGAGGTTGTAAGAATGGTGCTCGATTACAGAAGCTATGCAAAATTAAAATCAACCTATTGTGATGGTCTTGTTAAGGCGATAGGTGAGGACGGGAGAATTCACTCAACCTTAAACCAGACAGAAACAAGAACGGGCAGAATTTCATCAGCAGAGCCTAATTTGCAGAATATTCCTGTCAGAACTGAACTTGGCAGAGAAATGCGTAAGTTCTTTATCGCAAAAGAAGGCTATACGCTTGTTGATGCCGACTATTCACAAATCGAACTTCGTGTTCTTGCCGATATTGCAGATGATAAAAATATGATTGACGCTTTTAACAGCGATGAGGATATTCACGCAATAACTGCTTCACAGGTTTTCAATATGCCTCTCAATATGGTAACACCGCTTATGCGAACAAGGGCAAAGGCTGTTAATTTCGGAATAGTTTACGGAATAGGTGCTTTCTCTCTTTCAAAGGATATAGGCGTTACAAGGAAAGAGGCAGACAGTTATATCAAAGGCTATCTTCGCCATTATTACGGAGTTGATAATTATATGCAGAGCGTTGTCGCTCAGGCGAAGATAACGGGCTATGTTGAAACGATGTTCGGCAGAAGAAGATATTTGCCTGAACTTTCTTCAAGTAATGGTATGTTGAGAGCCTTTGGCGAAAGAGTGGCAAGGAATATGCCTATTCAGGGAACTGCTGCCGATATTATAAAAATCGCTATGATAAGAGTCTTTGAGCGTATGAAAAATGAAAATCTCAAAGCAAGACTTATTATGCAGGTGCACGATGAACTTATTGTTGAAACACCTGAAAACGAAGCCGAAAAAGTGGCTTTGATAGTAAAAGAGGAAATGGAAAACGCTTGTAAGATGAAAGTTAATCTTACCGCTGATGTCCATACAGGCAAAACTTGGTATCAGGCAAAGGGATGATTTTATGAAAATATTGTTTGTTTGTACGGGGAATACCTGCCGAAGCCCTATGGCAGAGGGACTTTTAAGGCATAAGGCAGAGGAGCTTGGCATAAAGAATATGGAAATCACAAGTGCAGGAATTGCAACGCTTGGCGGTGACGAGGTAAGCCCTAACGCAGTGAAAGCGTTGAAAAAATATGGAGTTGATATTTCAGCACACCGTTCAAGAGCGTTGAGTAAGTATCTTATTGATGAAAGCGATTTGGTCGTTTGTATGACCGCTTCACACATAAAAGCACTTGAAAACTATGTGCCGAAAGAAAAATTGAAATTGCTCGGCGACGGAATATCTGATCCATATGGCGGAGATGAAAGAGTTTACGAGGAATGTGCAAAGGAAATTTCTTTTGCTGTTTATAAACTTCTTGAAGAAATCGGAGAAATTAAATGTTCGCAATAGTACCATTTTCGGCTGACTATACGGAGCCGATTGAAAAGATTGAAAACGCTTGCTTTTCTGTGCCGTGGACAAGGCAGGGAATAGAAAGCGAGCTTGAAAACAAAACTGCAAGATTTTTTGTGGCAGTCGAAGAAAATCAGACTGTCGGATATATCGGTGCTCACTTTATTCTTGACGAGGGCTATATTGCAAACCTTGCAGTGCTTGAAGAATACAGACATAAAGGCATAGCGACTGCTTTACTAAAAAAGGTTTTAGCGTTGGCAGATGAAGAAAAGCTTGACTTTGTTTCACTTGAAGTAAGGCAAAGCAATTTTGGGGCAATCGCACTTTATGAAAAAAACGGCTTTGAACGGGTAGGGGTAAGGAAAAAATTTTACTCTAATCCAGAGGAAAATGCTGTTATAATGACGAATTTTATTAAGGAGAACATATGATGAAAGTTTTAGGTATAGAAAGCTCTTGCGATGAAACAGCGGCATCAGTTGTTGAGGACGGAAGAAAAATTCTCTCAAATGTTGTTGCATCACAGGTTGAAGAACATAAAATATATGGTGGCGTTGTGCCTGAAATAGCGTCACGCAGACACGCAGAGGCTGTTTCGTCAGTTGTTGAAAAGGCACTTGAAGACGCTCAACTGAAATTGAAGGATATTGACGCTATTGCAGTTACATATGCACCAGGTCTTATAGGTGCTTTGCTTGTGGGCGTTAATTATGCAAAGGGACTTTCATACGCTTCGGGAATACCGCTTGTGCCTGTTCATCATTTAAGAGGACATATCGCTTCAAACTATCTTTCAACCCCTGAATTAGAACCGCCTTTCTTGTGCCTTGTTGTATCGGGCGGACATAGCCATATAATTGAGGTTAAAGACTATACCGATTTTAAAATAGTTGGCAGAACGCACGATGATGCGGCAGGTGAGGCTCTTGATAAAGCAGCAAGGACTATGGGACTTTCCTATCCTGGCGGACTTAACCTTGATAAAATTGCCTCAAAGGGCGATTATAACGCATATCAGTTTCCGTTCCCTCGTGTTGACGGCTGTCCTTATGATTTTAGCTTTTCGGGACTCAAAACCTCGGTTATAAATATTATTCATAATTTAAAGCAAAAGGGCGAAGAGGTTGATGTTGTAAATCTTGGTGCTTCGTTTATGCACGCCGTTTCAAACTGCCTTGTAAAAAATACGGAAAAAGCGGCAAGAGATTTAGGCTATAAAAAAATAGTTGTTGCAGGCGGAGTTAGTGCAAACTCTGTTTTGCGAGAAATGATGGGTGAAACTTGCAAAAAGAATAAATGGGAATTATATTTTCCTCAGCTTTCACTTTGTGGCGATAATGCTGCTATGATAGCTTCACAAGGCTATTATGAAAGTCTTAAAGGCAACTTTGCAACGCTTGACCTCAACGCTTGTGCAACAATGCCGATAGATAAGTAATCGCTCAAAAATGAAAGATAATGGCTGTTTTTATTCATTTTAGTAAAAAAACAATGGAATATTTGACAGTTAATTAACAAATTAACTGTTGATTATTAAAAATATAAAGGGTATAATTAAAACAATGCGGTTAGCATTTTTTAACAGTATTATTTTATGGAGGATTTTATATTATGGTTGACTTCAAATCAAATGCTTTGACAGCAAACAAAAGCATCCTTGATTGGATGGAAGACAGAATCAATCTTGTTAATCCTGATAAGGTTGTATGGATTGATGGTTCTGATGCACAGAGAGATGAACTTCGTGCAGAGGCTTGTTCAACAGGCGAAATGATTAAGCTTAATCAGGATAAATTACCTGGTTGCTATCTTCACCGTACAGCAGTAAACGACGTTGCTCGTGTTGAGGCAAGAACACTTATTTGTTCAAGAGAAAAAGATAATGCAGGTCCTACAAACAACTGGATGGATCCAAAGGAAGCATATAAAATGCTTGACGATATTGCAAGAGATAGCTATAAGGGACGCACAATGTATGTAATCCCTTATTCAATGGGACCTGTTGGTTCACCACTTGCAAAAATCGGTATTGAGCTTACTGACTCTATCTATGTTGTACTTAATATGATTATTATGACAAGAGTTGGCAAAAATGTTCTTGATACTCTTGGCGATAGCACAGACTGGATTAAGGGCTTCCACGCAAAATGCGATGTTGACCCTGAAAAGAGATATATCTGCCAGTTCCCAGAGGATAACACAATCATTTCAGTAAATTCAGCTTACGGCGGAAATGTTCTTCTCGGTAAAAAGTGCTTTGCTTTGAGAATTGCATCTTACCTTGGTAAGAACGAAGGCTGGATGGCTGAACATATGCTTATCCTTGGTATTGAAAAGCCAGGCGAAGAGATTAAATATGTTTGTGCAGCATTCCCATCAGCTTGCGGTAAAACAAACCTCGCTATGCTTATTCCACCTGAAATCTATAAGAAAAAGGGTTACAAGGTATGGTGCGTAGGTGACGATATTTCTTGGATTAAGAAGGGTGCAGACGGCAGACTTTATGCTATCAACCCTGAAAATGGCTTCTTCGGCGTTGCACCTGGTACAAACGCAAAGTCAAATCCAAACGCTCTTGCAGCAACACAGAAGGGCACAATCTTCACAAATGTTGCTCTTAATCTTGATGATAATACAGTATGGTGGGAAAGCCTTGATAAGAATCCACCTGAAAACGCTGTTGACTGGACAGGTAAGAAGTGCAACGGTAAAGAAAGCGAAACACCTCTTGCACATCCAAACAGCCGTTTCACAGCACCTGCTGTAAACTGCCCTTGCGTAAGCCCTGAATTCAATAATCCTAACGGTGTTCCTATTTCAGCAATCGTATTCGGCGGTCGTCGTGCAAAGCTTGCTCCATTGGTTTACCAGTCAAGAGATTGGAACCACGGTGTATTCATCGGTTCAAGTATGGCTTCTGAAACAACTGCTGCTGCAACAGGTGCAGTTGGTGTTGTTCGCCGTGACCCTATGGCTATGATTCCATTCTGCGGTTACAATATGGCTGACTATTGGCAGCATTGGATTGATATCGGTAAGACTCTTGATGCTGACAAAGCACCAAAAATCTTCAATGTAAACTGGTTCCGTAAGGACGATGAAGGTCACTTTATGTGGCCAGGTTTCGGTGACAACCTTCGTGTTCTTGAATGGATTATCGCTCGTTGCGAAAATAAGGTTGGTGCACAGGAAACAGCTATCGGTTATCTTCCAAAGCCAGAGGATATTAACATTGAAGGTCTTGAAGGCGAAGTTACAAGAGAGAGCCTTGCAAGTATTCTTGATGTTGATAAATCTCTTTGGGCAGAAGAAGCAAAGGGTATCGAAGAGTTCTATGCTAAGTTTGACCAGAACAGACTTCCTCAGGAGCTTAAAGACCAGCTTGCAACCTTGAAGAATAATCTTAAATAATTTTCTTATAGTATAGTATATATTGATTAAGAAAATCGGGTTGTTTTGTTTCAAATCAACTAAAATATTGCGGTTACATTGGCAAATGTCA
>JAILBY010000008.1 GCA_024680655.1 Clostridiales bacterium
GCCGCGCTTTGGTGGACAACTTGCGAAGTTGGTTTGGGCGAAGCGGTAGACACAATGGCGCCTGTTGTCGCTGTCACTTCGCCTGCCGCTTCTACTGTTTTGGCAGGACCAATTGCCTTAAAAGGAACTTGCGGAGACGATAAGGGCGTTAGAACTATAAATATTGTTGTAATCAATGTTGGGACAGGAACAAAATACAACTATACCGGAAAATTAGACGATTTGACAAATTGGTCGCTAACAATCAACGAAATGGTCGAAGGCGCTGGATATCCTTTGCCTGACGGTTCTTACACGGCTGACGTTACCGCAGTTGACATTTACGGACGTGTCAGCGGCACATCCAGCACGGCCTTTGACATTGACAACACAGCGCCGCTTTTTTGCGTTACAAGCCCGGACAGCATAGTAATCGCAAACCCAAGAAAGTACGGACGATCCGTTACGGTGAGCGGAGAAATCGCCGACGACCACGACATAGAAAAAATGACTATTCGCGTCTTTAAGACTGACTCCAACGGCGCGAATGTTCAGGAAATAACAGGCAATTTTGCAAAAACGGAATTCAAGGACTTTGAAACAGCCGGCGGCACGACGGTTTACGTGGCGAAGTATTTTGATTCGGTTCCCGCGGCTCAAAACTCAGACGGTTCCGATAACCTTGACCTCTTGCTCTATAAAAACTATTTGGCGATTTTTGGAATTGATCCGAACACGACAAGCCTGACCAACGCGCAAGAAGAAACGTTAAAAAACAACGCTTACGTTTATATTGTACCAACCCTTATCGACAAGGCGGGAAACAAAAGCCAAGCCTCGTATGTTTCCACAAAACTAAAGAATTTGGCGGCCAGGCTTTGCGGCGTTGAGACTACAATTGACTCCTTGCAAACAGCCCAGCTGATGAAAATCTATAACGGCACTTACACCGGCGAAGAGCTTAATGACGAGCAAAAAGGCAAAATCATTTCTTTGTTGAACGGAAGTTACGTCATGCAGTCTGGCGACGAACCTTATTATAGCCGTTATGTAGACGGCGACGGCGCTCAGCAAAGTCCTTTGACCGCCAGCGTAAATTCCAATAACCGTCCAAAATACTCCTTTAGCGGTTATGAACTTGATCTTTCTAGTTTGCAGTGGAACGAGGTGAACACTGGCGGAACCATTTCTGTTTCCGTTCAATCTGGTCTTGACGGTTGGGGAGTTAAGCCCAACACAATCAAAGTAAAGATTGACCGTTGCGATGACAACGCGACAATATATACAGACGCAGCAATCAAAAAACAATTTGTTTCTGGGCAAAGCGAAGGCTTCACTCTTACAAATGCTTTGGGCGAAAGCATAGCCGACATAAGCACATCGGTTAGCGCTCAGTCATATTATGTAACTTTGCCAAGACTTTCTTCTGGCGAGCGCTATATCTTGTCAGCGGAAGGTTTGGACGAAGACGGAAATTCTTTAGGCCCTGTTGCTGACAAATACGGATTTATGGTTGCCTCTACCGGAGTGGCTCCAAGAATTGATTGCAGCGACCGCTATTACATAAAGGGAACAAATGTCTTGACCGCTACAGAATTATACGCAGGCAATAAAATAAGGCTTAGCATAGTTGACGGAACGGACACAATCAATGACGGAGACGCAAACCATTATGTAAAAGTGACAAGAAAGCTTTACAGCGACCACATTCCAAGCAAGGGCTATTTAGGAAATTATACAACAAACAATGTGGAAACTGACACTTTTACGGGTTCGCAAATTGCAAAGGATTCTACAAACGAATATCATTTGGACGTTCCCCTTAACAAGTACGCGACTTTGGCTGAAGGAAACTATACGATTGCCCTTAATGTCGAAGCCAAAAACTCCGCCGCCACAACTGAAAGCTCATATATTCTTTGGGTTGACAACAAAAAGCCTGTAATAACGATTACGGCGCCTACGGCCAACGACACTATTTTTGACAACAACGCCAGCATTTCAAAAGATGATTCTGGAAACTTCTATTACACTCCGTACGGAAAGTGGAGCGACATAAACGGCGCGGGAACAAGCGCGCTTTGGTACACAATAACTGACACAGGAAACGCCGCTCCGACAATCAGCGGAAACGCGACAGACGGTTGGACAATTGTTGGAAACTCTGACGGAAACAACGGAAATTTCTCATGGACTAAGATTGATTCCGCGGTTCAAGCTGACGCAGAAACTGGCTGGGAGAAAAAATACGGCGTGACTGAATCCACCGGCAACTTCATCAAAATGATTGCCGTTGACAAGGTTGGAAACATCAGCGACGTTGCTAAAATAGAAGGCTTTGCCTTTGACTTTAACGTTCCCGCAATCAGTCTTGCAAGCGAGCCAAGCGGCTCAAATCCTGTGGCCGTAAAAGAATACTATAACTCATATATAACGGCTGACTCTGACAACAATTTAGCATGGACTTTTGCCGCGTCTGACACTTTGGCCTTGCATTCAAGCGAATCTATAATCGTAACCGCCAAAAAATTGAACAAGTCAACGGGCGTTTATGACACGATTCTAAGCGGAAACAGCGGCTACACATGCGAAAGCCCTGTATTGACGGACAGCAATAAAAATTCAACGCTTAAAATAAAACTTAAGGCCGACGGAAGTTCTGACGGAACTTGGACTTTTAGCGCCAAATCAAAAGACGTTTACGGCAGAACAAGCGCGGAAACTTCTTTCTCTACGATTGTTGACAGAACTCTTCCGGCTTTGGTTGCTTATGACGCAAACAAGGCGATTGCAATCAAGGGAACGGGAAGCGTTGCGGATTGGTTCAAAGACGAAACTTTGAGCGTAAGCGGAAAGTTCACGGAAGCCGCCAGCGGAAGCGGACTTTCCAAAATTTATTATTGGCTTTTAACGCCGACAATGCAAAAGAATCAGGCGACGGCTCCGTATGTAATTCCAAGCGATTTGACGAATGAGGCAAGCGTCACTGGCGATTACTATGGAAATGTAGTTGTAGCCCAAAACGCAAACACAGGAAGCGAAGTTGTTTATACAATAGCGCCAAACGGCTTTGAAGAAATTATTACAGAAACTCCTGCCGGCGGAACGCCTGTGACTTATTACAACGAACTTTACATTCAGACAATTGACAAGGCTGGAAACAAGAGCGCAAGAATCGGCCCGTATCAAATCAAAGAGGATAAGGGCGAGCCTAGCCTTGAGGCAAAGTATTACACTTACGGCAACTCAACCTTTAGCCAAGCCGCAGGAACCGCGGTAAGCAACGGCTCCAACAATATGATTCTTTACGGAAAGGTTAAAGATCCATTGAGCGGTGTTAGCAACATAAGCTTTGCGATTGGCTCAAACGCAATTGCTCCTACAATCACTTATACCACAGCTAATATTGCCGAAAGCGCTAGCGGCTCGGATTTTGCCGACTGCACGTATAACGCCGCAAGTGATATTACAGATAAAACAGAAATCACTGGCTTTAAGGCTGTGATTGCTTCTGGAGTTTTGGCGAGCGGAAGCCTTTACGCCAAGGCTTCGGATTTGGCAGGAAACGCCAGCGCAAACCAAAAGTTTTTTGACTTGGCGATTGACAAGACTTCGCCAACGATTACGTTGACAACTCCAGTTACAAAACTTGCGGCCTCAGTTTATGTAAACGACGGAACTGCAGGAAGCGGCGGCGACAACGTTGCGGTGGCCAACGTTAATGGCGAAATGACGATTAGCGGAACCGCTTCCGACGCGGGCGACAATTTGCAAAGCGTTGAGGTCTTTGTTTCCACAAATGATAGTGCGGATGTGTTGGGTTCTGACACGCGATTGGTCAGCCTGTCCGACACCAGCATGTACAACTGGAGCGTTAGCAACAGCTTCAGTTACATAGAGAACGGAAAATTTAAGTTTAGCGGCGGCTCCCTCTTTAGCGGAAGCGCGAAAGACATTTACATCAAGGTAAAGGCAGTTGACGCCGCCGCCAATAAAAGAATCAACGTTTACAAGTATAGCGTAAATCCAAACAGCGACAGGCCGGTGATTAAGCTCTTTAAGCCTTTAAATGGAATGACCAGCGAAGACGCAAATTATAAGTGGGTCACCAACGACACTTCAATTTCTGGCTCGGTTACTGACGATGACGGAATAGACTTTATTAGCGCCACTTACAGCCTTTACAACGCTACAAGCGGCGCCTGGTCAGATCCTGCGTCTCTTACCGTAAGCAACTCAAACGGTTCGTTCAGCGTTAACGGTTTGAGCGATGGAAAGCAAATCATAACATTTACGGTCAAAGACAAGGCCGGAACAACGTTTGTCGCGCACGCAGGAGGAACAGCTGGAAGCGAAAACGACAGCTATATCGCTCCGATAATTACTGGAAATGACACGACGCCTACGCAATATGGACTTGCTTCTACTGGCGACAGTTTGATTTATGTAAAAGTGGACAACTCCATTCCAATAATGCGCGACGTTAAGTATTCGATTTATGACAGCGGCGCCGCGACTCCCGCTTACGGAGATTTTACCGACACTTTGGCAACCCTTGGCGGAAAGCGAACAAAGCTAAAGATGCAATTCTATGTTTTTGATGAAAACGGAATTGACAGCGTAACCTTTAGCATGACCGATGGAACAAATGCTCAAAATATCAATGGAACTGTGGCCGATACAACAACAGAGGCTGACGGTTATTTCTTGTGTACTATAAGCGACATAAAGATAAATGACACAATACAACTTGCCAGCGGAACTTGGCCGGCCACTATAACCGTAACAGACAAGGCGGGACTTAAGTCAAGCTCAACATACAACATTACGGTTGACAACACAGCGCCTGTAATAACAAAAATCGGGCCCGACGGAAATCAAAGTGTTTCCGGAAGCCAAACCGTATACGGAAGCGTAGACGGCGCAAGCCTTTCTTATGGAGTCAGCGCGAACACGACAACCGCTCCAAGCGAATATAAGGCTTTGGAATCAAGCCTTTCTTGGTACATTTACTTTGACGGCGATACTAGCGCGACCAACCATGACAAAGTGTTAAAAGACTATTTAATAGATTTGGGAATAACCACGCAAGCGGATATTGACAACAATTCTTATACAACAGTCACATCTCTATATATTTGGCTGAAGGCGGTTGACGCGGTTGGAAACGAAAGCCTTGAAAAGTTTGAAATAAAAGTTGACCCGCAAGGCGACAAGCCTACTGTTGAAATAAACAACCCCAGCGCGAACGGAAGCACCGTTGGCGACAAGGTGAGGGTTTACGGCAGCGCGTCGGACAATGAAGAGCCAAAAGCTGTCTTTGTTCAAATTATAAGCAATAAACACGACACGAGCATAAAGGCAAGCGGAACCTACGGAAGCTTTGCTTACAGCGGAGACACGTTCTCTTCTTATAATTTGACTGCGGACGATTTGAATTATTTGGCGGCGGTCAAAGACGCCAGTAATGCCCCCGTTTATAAAATCTACAAGATGGCCACTTATAATCCAACTTCAGATTCAAATGCAACTTGGCCTTCTACTGGCGGCACAGACGAAGAAGCTAAGAATTACGGAGTTTTGGCAACTTTGAACGGAAGAAGCTGGTTCCTCAACATAAACTCAAGGGGCGAGTTTGATGATGATACACAAACGAACAGCGTTGCCTTGAGAGTTTACGCAATTGACGCGGTTGCAACAAGAGGAACTGGCGACCAGGCGGTGACAAAGGCCAATCTAAGCCAGCCTGCATACAGGCAAATGACTTTTGACGCAAACGTTCCGATTATAAGCGACGTTAACGTTCGAAAATACACTGGAACGGTTTCTAGTTCGGCCAATTATGCTTCGACTACAAATTATGTGGAAGATATGTTTGTCAAGGGCGAAACATGGCTTAGCTTTACTCTTAGCGATCCAAGCGCCATTGGAAGCCTTGCGATTGGCTTGAGCTCTACAACTGCAGACGCGGCAAGAAGCGCAAGCCAAACAATAACTTTGCCTGAAGACGCTTCTGACAAAACAACAGGAGATGTTATTTGCAAGAGCGTTTCGACAGGCGATGACCTTAATAAAACTGTAAAGGTTCTTGCAAAATTGAACACTTCAAGCGGCGTTGGAACGAAATACATTTACATTCATTTTGCGGATAAAACCGGCGCGTCTTCTACGGAAAACTATGTGATAAAATATGACAACACGGCGCCTGTCCTTGCGGGCGTCACTGACAGCGAATACGGAATAAACCCAAGCGTGGTTCAGTCAAACGGTTGGTATAACTTTAAGTCAAAGGTTACAGAAGCCGATTCTGGAGCCAACAAGCAGTCCGGATTTGAAAGGGTTGCCTTCTATTTTGTTCGCCGCGACACAACGGCGACAGGAACGCCAACTTACATTTACGATCCTATGATAAAAAAGGCCGCGACCGGAAACAAAATAACTGTTGGAGATACTTTGACTTATTCCGAAGGCCTTTATTGGACAAGCCAAACAGTCACAAGAACTTCTAGCCCTGACACGCTTACGCTTACAAGCGCGGATTCGCATATCCATGTTGGCGGTTTGGTAAAAATCAAGGGAACTGTTTATAGAATATCAAGCCTTTCTGGAACGACCCTTGGAATTGAAGGCCAGCCAGAAGGCGCTTCCGGCGAAACTGAAACAGCCTATTTTGCCATTGGAAACGTTGTTGACCATACCATTACAGAAAGCGCCAACGGAAGCGATTTGACTTTATCAGGCTACGGCTATGGCTATAAGGCTCCTACTGGCGATGACGGCGACTTGATGGTTGAAGGCGTCCGCCAAGACGGAACAGACTGGACGTGGCAGGCGAGCATTTACTCAAAGAACATTCCTGACGGCCCGATTGAATTGCATTATGTTGCCTTTGACAAAGCGGGAAACTACACCAAGGGAATTATGGGCAACGTTGATAGCGATACATACAAGGATTATGGAACTCCCGATGCCATCGAATATAAAACAGATAATTCAAGCGTAAGCGTTTACGCCTACGCTCAAACGGCTGGCTCAACAATTTACCAGGGCGGCGATGTCGCGGCTTTTGTTTCAAACAACGCGCCTCGTTTGACAAACCTATACGCGGGCACAGACCTTAACGGAAACAACTCTGTCAGTGCCGATGAAATGACGGCGCAGGTTTACACGACTTCTTTGAGCGGTTGGGAAAACGCAAAGGATTCTTTGACGCTCGGAAGAGCCGCCGAAGGAACGACTCCAGCCCAAGCCGCCTTTACCGCAAAAGGTTTGACGGTAATCAAGCCTGAAATAATCGGCGGAAACGGCGCCTTGTATTACAGCTACACGATTACAGGCGCGGATTATACGATTACCGGCCAAAACGACACAGAGCTTTTTGCAAGCAATGCCAACCGTGAAAACCAAACAAGCGCAGAGGCTGCAAGCATCAATTTGCAAGTTGGCGACTTTATTAACTTGGCTCATACGACTGGAAGCGGAAACGGCATTCCTGACTGCGCCACTAGTAGCCCGACCAAGTTGGACTTTACCT
>JAILBY010000012.1 GCA_024680655.1 Clostridiales bacterium
CTGCAATATTCTTCTATCTCCCTGCGTGAACAGTCAATAAGCGGTCTTATTATATTATCCCTTTTTACAGGAATGGAACAAAGTCCCTTTAAGCTTGTACCTCTTGCAAGGTTGAGAAAAAATGTTTCCATTTTATCATTGAGATTATGTGCAGTTGCAATTTTTGCATTTCCTGAAATAGAATTAAAAAATTCATATCTTATTCTTCTGCCACATTCCTCTGTGCCTTCGGAATTGAGTTTTGCGATAGACGGAACATCTGCTCTCAAAGACCTGAATTCAATGCCAAGCTTTTCAGCCTGATTTTTGACAAATTCTTCGTCAGAATCTGCCTCTGCTCCTCTTATACAATGATTTATATGGGCGATTATAAGCTTCAAGCCATATTCTTCTTTTAAAGAATTCATAAAATAAGCAAGAGCCATTGAGTCTGCTCCGCCAGAAACGCCGAGTATCACTGTATCGCCATATTCAAGCAAATCATATTTTTTTATAGTATTGAGAGCCTTTTCTTCTATCATTGTCTGTTCTCCAAGGAAGTAAATCTTGTGTTATTAGGATTAAACACAAGGTCTATATCTCTTACTTCACCGTGACGGTTTTTTACAACAAGCAGTTTTGTGAGGTTTGGAATTGAATCATCGTCCTTTGCCTCGGGACTGCTTTCATCATTTTTATAATAATCAGGTCTGTAAAGCATCATAACTATATCAGCGTCCTGCTCAATAGAGCCTGATTCACGCAAATCGGCAAGCTGAGGTCTGTGAGATTTACCTCTTGCCTCTGTTCCTCTGGAAAGCTGAGCACAAACAACAACAGGTATTCTCAAGTCCTTTGCCATAAGTTTAAGTCCTCTTGTAATTTCACCGACTTCATTAACACGGTTATCAGTTTTTACGCCTGATTTCATAAGACCGAGATAGTCGATAATAACACAGTCAACATTTTTAAGTCTTCTTACTCTTGCTTTCATTTCTGGAACAGTAAGAGTTGAAGTATCATCAAAATAAAGCTCACAGCTACTTAAAGCATCAGTTGCCGTACCAAGACTATCCCATTCGCCTTCTGAAAGGTCGCCTGTTCTCATTTTAAAGGAATTGACACAAGCCTCTGCACTAAGCACTCTTTGTGCCAACTGTTCCTTTGTCATTTCAAGCGAGAAAAACAGTACCTTTCTCTTGCCACGCAAAGCAATATTACTTGCAAGGTTAAGAGCAAAGCTTGTCTTACCCATAGCAGGTCTTGCACCTATAAGTATAAGGTCAGATTTATTAAGACCTGAAATGGTTTTATCAAGTTCAGAGAAGCCCGTAGGAATACCAAGATACTTTTCTCTGTCTGGCGAGCTTAAATTTTTAAGGTTTTCAAAAACATCATTAACGATTATATCGCTTATCTTTGACGGGCCGTCTGAGGCTCTGCCCTGACGGATATTATAAATTTTCTGTTCAACATCATCAAGAATTAAATCAGAATCTTCTTGTTCAGAGGATACTTTTTCTATTGTTGTTGTTGAAAGATTTATAAGCACACGCCTTAAATAAGCATCTTTTACCATTTTGATATACTGCTCCAAGTGTGCAGTATTAGGCACGCTGTTTGCTAAATCAAAAAGATATTTTTTACCGCCTGCCTCATCAAAAACGCCCTCTCTTTTAAGTCGTTCAAGGACAGTAAGAGGGTCAATACTTGCACCAGCGGCATCCATTGTTACCATACAAGCAAAAATATCCTGGTGCTGTTTCAAAAAGAAATGCTCTGGCTTTAAATGAATTAAAACCGTTGACATACAGCTCGGCTCAATAAGAATACACCCCAGAACAGTCGCTTCTGCGGTTTCATTTGAGGGCATATTAGTATTGTCAAAATTAGTTAATGGAATATTAGCCATAATTACACCGCCAAATTATTATTCTTCGCCAACCTGTACTTTAAGCTTTGCAGAAATGCCTTGATAAAGCTTAACCTCTGCTTCGTATGTTCCGAAGTTCTTTATATCATCAACAATTATTTTTCTCTTATCAACATCTATACCGAATTCACTTTTTATCTTTTCAGCAATTTCCTTTGATGTTACAGAGCCGAAAAGCTTACCGTTTGCACCTGCTTTTGCAGTAAGTCTTATAACCTTATCTGATATTTTTTCAGCATTTGCCTTTGCATTTGCAACATCAACATCAATTTTATGTTGTTTTGAGGACTCTCTGTTTTTAAATTCTGTCATAGCCTGAGCATTTGCCTCGGTTGCAAGCTTGCGAGGAAAAAGGAAATTTCTTGCATAGCCGTCAGAGGTTGAAACAAGTTCACCCTTTTTGCCTAAGCCCTTAACATCTTCATTCAAAATAACTTTCATAA
>JAILBY010000086.1 GCA_024680655.1 Clostridiales bacterium
TGTTGGGATTTTTTAAAGCTGGTAATTATGGAAAGTATAACTTGAAAAATATTACAATTTCAGATGAACAAAGTTTAAAGGACAAAAAAATAATTTTTCTTGGTAGTTCGGTTACATACGGCTATGGCTCTATGGGCGTAAGTTTTGTGGACTTTCTTGAAAAAAGTTGCTCTATTATTGCTATAAAGGAAGCAGTATCAGGTACTACACTTGTAGATGTAAAAGGAAATTCATATATATCAAGAATGAAGAAAATCAACACATCGCTTGATATTGATGCTTTTGTCTGTCAACTTTCAACAAATGATGCAACAAAGAATATGCCATTGGGGGATATTTCTGAGAGCAACAATAAAGACGATTTTGACACAAAAACTATTGCAGGAGCTATTGAGTATATAATTGCGTATGCAAAGGATATCTGGAACTGTCCTGTTGTGTTTTATACTCAACCTAAATATGAAAGCGAAAAATATGCTGATATGGTTAAGCTATTGTTAAAGATAAAGAGCAAATGGAATATTGAGGTTGTTGATTTTTGGAATGATGAACAGATAAATTCAATTTCCGAGCAAGAACGCAAGTTGTATCTTGTTGATAAAATACATCCTACAAAAGCAGGTTATTGTCAATGGTTTTTGCCCAAATTTCAAAAACAACTTGCCGAATTGTTCAAATAAAATCACCCTCTCTGCACAGTATAGACAGAGAGGGTATAATAATAGCTCTAAAACTGACCTCTTTAAAATTTTGAAATTTGGCTATTGAAACAAGGTCAAATTTGATTATAATGAGTATTACAAACTCAAACAAAGGAAAGAGATGGTAAAAATGAAGAAAAATATTAAATTTTTGGTGATGGCTTCAATGCTTGCGGCTATAATATGCGCAACAACTCTCGTGGTAAGAATACCATCGCCGACCAATGGCTATGTTAATATAGGTGATTGTTTTGTAGTCCTTTCGGGCTGGCTTTTAGGACCTATTTACGGCTCACTTGCCGCTGGTATAGGCTCTATGTTCGCTGACCTCTTTGGCGGATATCCTCACTATATGCCGGGAACTTTTGTTATTAAGGCACTTATGGCTTTGGCTTCATATTATATTTTGAAGCTTTTGAAAAAGGGTAAAATCAAAGCAGAGCTTTCATATATTATTAGCTCAGTAGTCAGTGCAGTTATAATGATTTTAGGCTATTTTGGATATTCCTCACTTATTCTTGGCAAAGGTCTTGCAGCCGCTGCAAGTATCCCTGGCAATATGTTCCAAGGTGCAGTAGGTATTGTAAGTGCAGTTTTGTTATATGAAATTATAGTAAAGAATAAAGTTTTAAGAGAAAATCTTATTTTAATAAGAGAAGAGGATAAAAATGTCAAAAAACACTCTGACATACAGTGAAACGGCTGACAAAGATTTGCTGATTTCACTTGAAAATCAGGCAAAAGCAGTTATTGAAGAATTGTGCGAAAAAGCAAAATTGAAAAAGGGCAGTCTTGTAGTTGTAGGTTGCTCTTCGAGTGAAATTTGTGGCGAAAAGCTCGGCACAGATTCAAATCTTGCAATCGCTCAGGCAGTTTTCAAGGGCATTTATGGTGTCCTTAAAGAAAGGGAAATCAACCTTGCAACACAATGCTGTGAGCATTTAAACAGAGCCATAATTATTGAGCAAGAGGTTGCTGAAAAGAATAATTATGAAATTGTTAATGTTGTGCCTCAGCCAAAGGCAGGTGGCTCTTTCTCAACAACTGCATATAAAGAGTTCAAAAACGCTGTTGCCGTTGAAGAAATCAAGGCAGATGCAGGAATTGATATAGGCGGTACGCTTATAGGTATGCACATAAAAAAGGTTGCTGTGCCTATTCATCTTGAAAACCGTCACATAGGCGAGGCGATAGTCCTTGCCGCAAGAACAAGACCTAAATTTGTCGGCGGTTCAAGAGCAGTTTATGACGAAAATCTTTTATGATTATTTGAATGCTTTAATATTATTTACTTTCAGTAAAAAAAGGCTTCATTTTGATTTTTTCAAAATGAAGCCTTTTGCTGTTTTGTTATTTGTTATTGTATTATAAGCTGTTTACAATATCTCTTGTATCTCTTGCAATAACAAGTTCTTCGTTTGTAGTAATTACGAAAACGGGAACTTTTGAATCGTCGGCTGAAATCTTGCCGTCCTTACCTCTTGTTTCCTTGTTTACTTCGTCGTTGAGCTTAACGCCGAGATATGTGAGGTTGTGGCAAACATCTTCTCTTAAATCGAATGTGTTTTCACCGATACCGCCTGTGAATACAATTGCGTCAACGCCGTCCATAGCTGCAACATAAGCACCTATTGTCTTGCGTACCTGATACCATTGAATTTTTCTTGCAAGCTTTGCTCTTTCGTTACCCTCGGCAGCAGCCTTTGCAACATCTCTATCGTCACTTGAAACGCCTGAAATACCAAGAACGCCTGACTTTTTATTGAGGATAGTATCAGTTTCTTCTGGTGTCCAGCCTTCTTTTGCCTGTAAATAAGTGATAACAGAAGGGTCAACAGCACCACAGCGTGTACCCATAGCAAAACCGTCAAGAGGAGTAAGTCCCATACTTGTATCAATAACCTTGCCGTTCTTAACTGCTGTTATTGAACAGCCGTTACCAAGGTGGCAGGTAACAATCTTCAAATCTTTGATATCCTTTCCCATAATTTCAGCACAACGAGCACTTACAAAGCGGTGTGATGTGCCGTGGAAGCCATAACGACGAACTGCATATTTTTCATAATATTCATAAGGAACAGGGAAAATATATGCCTCAGGTGGCATTGTGCTATGGAAAGCGTTGTCGAAAACAACAACCTCAGGAACCTTGTCGCCAAGGATTTCACGGCAAGCGTTAATGCCCTGAATGTGTGCAGCGTTATGTAATGGAGCAAGGTCGCAAAGCTCTTCAATGCCTTTAACAACTTCGTCTGTAACAAGAACGCTCTTGTTGAATTTAGCACCACCCTGAACTATTCTGTGACCAACTGCTGAAATTTCATTGAATGAATCAATAACCTTGCAGTCGCCCTCGGTTAAAGCTTCTTTAACATACATAAAAGCTTGTGTATGATTTTTCATTTCAACATCTTTTTCAAACTTTTTGCCCTCGAAATTACTGCCTTTGATATGGCCGTCAATACCGATACGCTCACAAACGCCCTTTGCAAGAACTTTTTCATCAGTCATATCAATAAGCTGATATTTTAATGATGAACTACCTGCGTTAATAACAAGAATTTTCACAATAATCATCTCCGTGTTTTAAATTTTTACTTGAAGTAAAAAGAATACTAATATATTATATCAATATGGGCGATTTTTTCAAGTATAAATTAAAAGGAGAGGAAACATAAGTTGAATATTACAGCAATAGTTGCGGAGTACAATCCTTTTCATAACGGACATAAATATCATATAGAAAGTGCAATAAAAAAAGGTGCTACACATATAGTTGCAGTAATGAGCGGAAATTATGTTCAGCGTGGCGAAACGGCAATTTTTGATAAATGGACGAGGACAGAAATAGCCTTGAAAAACGGTGCTGACCTTGTTGTTGAATTGCCGACACCTTGGGCAGTATCCTGTGCTGAAAATTTTGCTTATGGTGCAATAAGTATAATAAAAAATACGGGCTGTGTAAATTCTGTATCCTTTGGCTGTGAGTGTGATGATAAAGAAAAACTTTTGAAAACAGCCGATTTGCTTTTGTCAGATGATTTTTCAGAAAAGATAAAGGAAGAATTGAAAAAGGGTATATCATACCCTATGGCAGTTGAAAAGTCTTTGAAAAATTATGATGAAAGTTGTGCGGATATTCTTTCTGAGCCGAATAATACTCTTGCAGTAGAATATATAAAGAATATGAAAAAGCTTTCCTTTGAGCCTGATATAATAGCGATAAAAAGGTTAGGTGCAAAGCACGATGATGATATTCCCTCAGACGATACTGCAAGTGCAACATATCTGCGTAACGAATTGAAAAAAGGAAATATCGGGGATATAAGAGCTTTTATAACGAATGAAACTTATGATATAATAAAAGATAAGGAAATTTTTGATTTGTCTTTTTGTGAAAGAGCGATAATTTCCGCACTTCGCAAAATGGGAAAAGATGATTTTATTAACCTGCCCGATGTAAGAGAGGGACTTGAAAACAGAATATATAATGCAGTAAGGGAAAGCGTAAGCCTTGATGAAATTATGGAAAAAATAAAGAGCAAACGCTATCCGCTTTCAAGCATAAGGCGTATTCTTCTTTGTGCTTATCTTGGAATAACAGATGAATATATAAAAACTCAGCCACCGTATATAAGAGTGCTTGGCTTTAATGAAAAGGGTACGCAGATTTTGAAAAAAATGCGTGAAACAGCAACGCTTCCCGTTGTTATGAATGCTTCTGATATATTCAGACTTGGCGAAAAAGAAAACAGACTTTTTGAACTTGAAAGCAGATGCACAGATTTGTATAATCTCGGCTTTAAAACAATAAAAAAATGCGGTGAAGAAATGACTGCAAATACAATAAGAATTTTAGATAAGGAGAAGCTTGTATGAAAAAAATTGTAATTCTTGACGGCTATACAACAAATCCGGGTGATTTGAGCTGGGAATGGATGAACGAATACGGCGAGGTTACTGTTTACGATAGAACTTCACCTGATGAAACGGTTGAACGCTGTAAAAATGCAAATATAATTGTTTCCAACAAAACAGTTTTAAGCAAAGAGATACTTCAACAGGTTACTGACCTTGAATTTGTTGAGCTTCTCTCAACGGGCTATAATATTGTTGACCACGCTTATCTTAAAGAAAGAGGAATACCCGTTTGCAATATTCCGTCTTATTCAACAATGGCAGTTGCACAGATGACCTTTGCACTTATTCTTGAAATATGCAATAAGGTAGGAAGACACAGCCGACTTGTCAGCGAGGGCAAATGGAGCGAGTGCAAGGATTTCTGTTTCTGGGATTCACCTCTTGTTGAGCTTAATGGCAAGACTATCGGTATAATCGGCTTCGGCAAGATAGGTCAGGCAGTTGCAGATATTGCAGATAAATTTGGTATGAAGGTTATCGCTTACGCACCACGCCGAAGTGACCAAAGCAATAGAAAAAATTTTGAATGGGTTGAACTTGACGAATTGCTTTCAAAAGCAGATGTTGTTACCTTGCATTGTCCTCTTACGGCAGAAACAGAGGGTATGGTAAATTATGATTTTATCTCAAAGATGAAAACAGATTCAATTTTAATCAATACATCAAGAGGTCCTGTTGTTGATGACAGAGCACTTGCTAATGCCCTTAATTCAAACTATCTTATGGGTGCAGGGCTTGATGTTATAACGAAAGAACCGCCTGAGGCAGATAATCCTCTTTTGACAGCGAAGAATTGCTTTATAACACCGCATATTTCTTGGGCGGCGTTTGAAACAAGAGAAAGACTTATGTCGATATGCAAAGAAAATTTTAGGCAGTATTTCAATTCAACACCTGTAAATGTTGTTAATAAATAATAGGAAGTGTTTTAAGTGAATTTAAAGGAGAGAGTTTTTGCTCTTACAAAAGCAGTGGGAACGAGCGGACTTGAAAAAAATGCAAGCGAGCTTGCGTGCGATATGTTAAAGGAATTTTGTCCTGATGCTCATATTGATAATATGGGTAATGTAATCGGCTCTTTTGGCGAGGGCGAGGAAAATATACTTGTTGAGGCACATATTGACCAGATAGGTCTTATTGTAACTGCAATAGAAGACGGTGGATTTATAAAGGTTACAAATTGTGGCGGAGTGGATAAACGGCTTCTTGCCGCACAAGAGGTAACTGTATGGGGCAAAGAAAAGCTTATCGGAGTTGTCAGCAGTACACCGCCTCATCTTTCTGGCAAGGATGACGATTCAAAGGCAATAGCTATTGATGATGTTGCAATAGATATGGGAATGTCAGCTGAAATCTTGAAAGAAAAGGTATCTCTTGGTGACAGAGTTACAATAAATTCAAAACAGCTTGAACTTA
>JAILBY010000089.1 GCA_024680655.1 Clostridiales bacterium
TCACCAGCCTCGAAAACACCTGCAAAGCCTTGATAAACAAAAGGTGAGGTGCTTTCACCTATATTGCCGTTGCAAAGGGCAACAGCACAGCCCGTACTTTGTGAGAATGCCTTTGCGATTTCTCTTGCTTTTTCAATATCGCCGACAGTTACGGGAATAGCACTTGCGTTTACGATTAACTGAACGCCTTTTTTTATGTAATCGGTTGCATTGAGCATAAGATTGAGCGGATTTGAGGAAATGAAAACTGTTTTAAGACCGCCACAGTCGAATAACGGCTGTTCCTCATCAATCGGAGTAATGCTTAAAATTTCGCCTGAATGTAAAACTATGTTTGCAATAACAGCCTTGCCGTTTCTTAAAACGGGTGAGGTAAGGGAAATGTATGCGTTTATATCAGCTGTTTGCTCGGCAATAGCTGAAACGGCATCAAGACATTCTTTGACGATTGAAGTCTGTTTCAATAAATCACCGCTTGAAGCACCTACAAGTGAGAGCAAGGGCAAAGCGATAATATCAGCCTGAATGTTTGAAGCATCGCTTATTGCTTTTTCGGCATAGGTCTTGCTTTTTTGACAGTTGCCGACTATAACTCTGTGCAGAACAGCAGAAATTCTGATTGTGTTATCCATAATTTTTACACCTCTGAAAAGTATAATAATCAACATCTTTTCTATTTTAACATACTTTTTTTTATATTGCACTCATTATTTGTAAAAAAAAGACTTTTATTATTTTTGTTTTTATGGTATTATCTTTAAGATAATTTTTTTATTTTAAAATTGACTTATTTTAAATTTTTTTTAAGGGTGTAGAAATTGAATTATAAAAAATATCTTGATATGCATGTTCATACAGACAATTCACCTGATGGTAATCATTCTGCCATTTTTATATGCGAACAGGCACAGCTTAAAGGCTTGCGAGCGATTGCATTTACAGACCATTGTGAAGTCGATGCATATAAAAAAGACGGATATGATAAGTCTATGTTTCAGGCTTATTTTGATATAACAAAGGCAAAGAGTATTTTCAAGGGCAATCTTATTGTGCTTACGGGAATTGAACTCGGTCAGCCTGCCTATGATAAAGAGCTTGCAGAGAAAATTCTTTCTTTATACAAGTACGATATTGTTATAGGCTCAATTCACAATCTAAGAAATAAAGAGGATTTTTATTTTCTTGACTATAAAGAGAATAATGTTGATGAATTGCTTGAAGAATATTTTAAAGAGGTCTATGAAATGGTTAAATGGAATGGGTTTGATACCCTTGCACATTTGACCTATCCTTTACGCTATATAAAAGGCGAAAACGGTATTGATGTAGATATGGGGAAATATATGGATATTATTGATGAAATTCTTAAATTGCTTGCCAAAAACGGAAAAGCACTTGAAATAAATACTTCGGGACTCAGGCAGAAGATTAACTCTCTTCTTCCTGATGAAGATATTATCAAGCGTTTTAAATCCTTTGGAGGCGAGTTCGTTACAATAGGCTCAGACGCACATTATGCTAATGATGTGGGTGCAGGCGTTTTTGATGGTATGGCTACCGCTCGAGCGTGTGGCTTTGAAAATGTTACATTATTTCAAAAAAGATTTCCTGTTACTGTGCCGATAGAATAAGGCATAGTTTAATATATTTGATTAAGGTGGTTTATTTTTATTATGGATTATTCTAAGCATATAAATGAAACTATGCAGGCTATTAAGCCTTCTGGAATACGAAGATTCTTTGATATTGTTTCTGAAATGGAAGATGTTATTTCACTCGGAATAGGCGAGCCTGACTTTCAGACTCCTGCTGATATAAGGTCGGCAGGTATGACCTCTTTAAAAATAGGTCAAACTAAATATACCTCTAATGCAGGTCTTGTTGAGTTAAGACAAGAGGTTGAAAACTATTACAGAAATCAGTTTAATGTTGACTATTCTGATATTGATGAATGTCTTATAACTGTTGGTGCTTCTGAGGCTATTGACTTGTGTTTCAGAGCATTGTTAAACCCTGGTGATGAGGTGCTTATACCAGAACCTAACTTTGTTTGCTATGCACCTCTTACTGAAATGAGCGGCTGTAAGCCCGTTCCTATTGTTACAACAGTTGAACATAAGTTTAAGCTTACACCAGAGGCACTTAAAGCGGCAATTACTCCTAAGACCAAGATGCTCGTTTTCCCTTATCCTAATAATCCTACGGGTGCTATTATGGATAGAAACGATTTGGAAAAGATTGCTGAGATTTTAAGAGGCACTGATATTCTTGTTGTTACAGATGAAATTTATGGCGAATTTACATATTCCGGTAAGCATGTTTCTATGGCTGAAATAGAGGGAATGAAAGAGCAGACAGTAGTTATAAGCGGTTTCTCAAAGGCTTTTGCTATGACAGGTTGGCGTCTTGGCTATGCTCTTGGACCAAAGCCTCTTATTGCAGCTATGACAAAGCTCCATCAGTTCGGTATAATGAGTGCTCCAACAACAGCACAGTATGCTGGACTTGTTGCTATGACAGAGGGCTTTGATTCAGTTCAGGCTATGAAAAAGGAATATAACAAAAGGCGTAAGCTTATTGTTAAGGGCTTCAATGATATGGGACTTACCTGCTTTGAGCCAGAAGGAGCTTTCTATTGCTTCCCTTGCATAAAGTCAACAGGTTTGACTTCTGATGAATTCTCAAACCAGCTTTTAAAGGCAAAGAAGGTTGCAGTTATTCCTGGTGATGCTTTCGGCGAATGCGGTGAGGGCTTTGTAAGAGTTTCTTATTGCTACTCAACCGAGCATATTCAGGTTGCGCTTGATAGAATAAAGGAATTTATTGACGAATTGAAATAAAAGTCGGAGGACATAAAGTTGATTATAACCGTTAAGGCTGCGGCTAAAATAAATCTTATGCTTGACATTCTTCAAAAACTCAACAATGGCTATCATAGCCTTTGGATGATAATGCAGTCTGTTGATTTATACGATGTTGTTACGGTTGAACAGTTGGCAAAGGGAATAGAACTGACTTGTTCAGAGCCTGAATTGCCTACTGACAGAAAGAATATAGCGTATAAGGCTGCCGAAGAATTTTTCAAGTTCTGCAATATAAAAGGCGGAGCAAAAATTCATATAGATAAAAAAATTCCGTTTGCAGCTGGAATGGCGGGCGGAAGTGCTGATGCAGCGGCGGTAATTGTTGCACTTGATAAAATCTATTCAACCGCTTTATCTGTTAAGCAGTTTACAAAATTAGGACTTAAAGTCGGTGCAGATGTTCCTTTCTGTATTCAGGGCGGAACAATGCTTGTTCAGGATATAGGCGGAGTGCTTTCACCTTTGCCTGATTTGCCTGACTGCTATTTTGTTATATCAAAGCCAGAACAGAGCGTTTCAACAGCACAGGCTTATGGTACTTTTGATGAATGTACTAAAAACAGCCGTTGCAGACATACTGACCAGTCGGGTATGTTAAGGGCTATAATTGATGAAGATTTATCTACTGTCGGCAAAACGCTCGGTAATGTTTTTGAACAGTTTGTTGAGGTGCATGAGCGTGTGCCTATAAAGAGCGTTATGAGAAAATACGCTTGTCTTGGCTGTTGTATGAGTGGCAGCGGTCCTACTGTCTTTGGTATTTTTGATAAAAAGAAAAACGCTGACGCTTGTGCAAAGGAATTGAAAACATTTATCAAGGATACTTTCGTATGTAAGCCTATAAATCAAGGCTCTGAAATAAAAGAAAGTTAAATTTTGAACAAAATGAATAAACTGATAAAAACCTGTCCATAATCTTGTCAAACAAGAAAGGGCAGGTTTTTATTATGAAACATAGAGAATTTTTTAAAATAGAAATAGCATTACTTATGGCGTTGGTTATAACAGTTTTATCATCTCTTACGGGCTTTGCAAGAAATTGTGAAAAGATAAGTGACAGCGTTTTAAGACTTCATGTTATCGCAAATTCTGATACCGAAGAAGACCAGCAGTTAAAATTGAAGGTAAGAGATGCTATTTTAGAAAAGGGAAAAGATATTTTTGACGGCTCTGTTACAAGAGATGAGGCAAAGGCAAGAATTGAGCCTAATATTGCACAGCTTGAAGAAACGGCAAAAAAGGTTATTGAGGAAAATGGATTTGATTATGATGTAAAGATTACTGTTACAGAAGAATACTTTGCCACAAGAGTTTATGAAGAACAGAATATCACTTTGCCGGCGGGAAGATATATGGCAGTAAGAGCCGTTATAGGTGAAGGAAATGGGCACAACTGGTGGTGTATTATGTTCCCTCCGCTTTGCTTGCCGGCAGCAGAGGGCGAGGTTGAAATAGACAGCGTTCTTGACGAAGAACAAATGAAAATAGTCCAGAAAAGCCCAAAATATGAGCCACGCTTTAAAATTATTGAATGGTATCAGAGGTTAGCGGAAAAATTTGATAAATGATATTAAAAAAGAGCAATTTTTATGATTGCTCTTTTTCTTTGCTTGTTTAGTTTTTAATGCTTTTGTTAATTGACAATAATAGACAATAATAGTATAATAACTGTAATTGCGTTATAAAAAACTTTATATATATTGATAGGGGCAGATTATGAAAAAATATGATTATGTGATTGTTGGTGCAGGCTTGTTTGCAGGTGTTTTTGCACACGAAGCAATCAAAAGAGGAAAAACTTGTCTTGTAATAGAAAAAAGAAATCATCTTGGCGGTAATATCTATTGCGAAGATGTTGAGGGTATCCATGTTCATAAATACGGAGCACATATTTTCCACACAAGCGATAAGGAAGTATGGCAGTATGTAAATGAACTTGTTGAGTTTAACAGATATACAAATTCACCTGTTGCAAACTATAAGGGTGAAATTTACAATATGCCTTTTAATATGAATACATTCAGTAAGATGTGGGGAGTGTTTACTCCTCAGCAGGCAAAGGCAAAGATTGATGAACAGCGTTCTGTAATCAAGGGTGAGCCTAAAAACCTTGAAGAACAAGCTATCAGCCTTGTCGGTACTGATATTTATCAAAAGCTTGTTAAAGGCTATACTGAAAAACAGTGGGGCAGAGATTGCTCTGAATTGCCTGCTTTCATTATCAAGAGATTGCCTGTTCGTTTTACATACGATAACAACTATTTCAATGATTTGTATCAAGGCATTCCTATCGGTGGCTATAATGTATTGATAGATAAACTCTTTGAGGGTTGTGATGTTAAACTTTCAACTGATTTTAATTCAGACAGAGAAGCTTTCAGAGCTATGGGTGAAAAGCTTGTTTATACTGGTATGATTGATGATTATTATAACCATCAGTTCGGCAAGCTTGAATACAGAAGCCTTAAATTTGAAAGTGAAATTCTTGATGAAGAAAATCATCAGGGCGTTGCTGTTGTTAATTATACTGACAGAGAAACTCCTTATACAAGAATTATTGAGCATAAGCATTTTGAATATGGCACTCAGCCAAAAACAGTTATAACAAAGGAATATCCTGTTACATGGCAGGAGGGTATGGAACCATATTATCCTGTAAATAACGAGAGTAATCAGGCTCTTTATCAAAAATATGCCGTTCTTGCAGAAAAAGAGCAGAATGTTATTTTCGGCGGCAGACTTGCAGAGTATAAGTATTATGATATGGATAAGGTTATTGCAAGTGCTTTAAGCGTAACAAAGAAAGAATTTTCTAAATAATATTAAGGAGAAAGTAAAATGAGTGAAGAAATTAAAGTAAGCGTTATAATGCCCGTCTATAAAGTAGAAAAATTTATAGGTAAGGCTATTGAGAGTATTCAGAACCAGACTTTGAAGGAATTTGAATTTTTCGCAGTTGATGATGGCTCTCCTGATAACAGCGGTGATATATGTGACGAATATGCTGCAAAGGATAGCAGAATAAAGGTTATTCATAAAGAAAACGGCGGTGCTCCGTCTGCAAGAAATACTGCTATGGATTTAGCAAGGGGCAAATATTTTTACTTTATGGATTCTGACGACTGGGCAGAGCCTACAATGCTTGAAGATATGTATAACCTTGCAGAAGAAAATCAGGCACAGCTTGTTGTAACAGGTTATTTTATAGATACATATTATAATGATTTTGAGTATTTTACTCTTCATCAGAAACAGCCAAGCGGCGTTTATAATAAAGAGGAATTTCATAAGGTTGCTTATAAGCTTTTTGATAACAATTTGCTTTATACACCTTGGAACAAGCTTTTCCTTGCAAGCTATGTCAATGAAAAGGGTTTGCGTTTTCCAAACACATTCTGGGACGATTTCCCATTCTGTCTTAGCGTTATAAGAGATGCAGATAAGGTTGTTGTTTCCGATAAGGAATATTATCACTTTATGCGTGCGAGAGCAGAGTCCGAAACTGCTGCATACAGAAGCAATATGTATGAAAAGCGTGAGGAAGAGGACGGCTGGATGCTTGACCTCTATAAGCACTGGAACTATACAGACGACGAGGCAACAAATGAAATGATTGCAAGAAGATATGTTGAGCGTCTTATAGGTTGTATAGAAAATGTTACAAATCCAAAGTGCGACCTTTCACCAAAACAGAAAAAGGCTGAAATTGAAAAGATGATTTCAACTGACAGAGCAAGAGAAGCACTTGCACTTGCAA
>JAILBY010000120.1 GCA_024680655.1 Clostridiales bacterium
AAAAGCGAGTAATACAAGGCGTTTGGGACGGCGCAGGCTATCACAAGGCAACCATAAGCGGCGGAACTGAAAGTGTGGATATTAATTCAACGCTTATCCTGACATCAAACGATATACCATCATACGAACCTTTTTTCACTCGTCAAGTATTTGTCGAAATGAATGAAACAACCTTTACACCCCAACAAGTAGAGGCGTTCAACACTTTGCAGAGTATTGAGAATATGTGTTCCGTAAGCAGAGAGATACTTTCATATCGTCAGGCAATAGAAAAGGAGTATGTAAAGCAGCGCAAAGAAAATAAGGCGTATATCGCCGATGTTTTCAGGCAGAAAAATCTGAAAATTGCAGAACGCTATATAGACAATATGGCGGTATTGATAACTCCGATTTGCATATTGATAATGGACAATGCTGTCAATTTGGGACGGGAAAAGACCGCTATAAGAGAGGTGGAATATGTGAGAGAAATTGCCATCAACAATATCATAAACCAAATAAATGCTTGGGAGAAATATGGTGGACTGAAAGAATATTTCGACAACCTGCGCTTTGCGATAGACAAAGGCAAGGCTGTTGAAATCCAAGACTATATGCTGAAATTTGACAAAGAATCTAACAAGGAAATTTTCTGCATAAAAAAACCGAACTTCTATCTTGTGTACAAGCAGGTTGCTGGCAATAATGCTAAATCAAAAAACACTATCACTGGCTTGATTGCAAAGTCGCCGTAACTTGTGAAAAGCGATAAAAACGTCAACTTCAAAAACGAGAAAGGCAAATGGAGTTCCGCCGAGTGCTATCGCTTTGATTATCAAGGTATAAAGGAAAGGTATGGTTTCGATTTGTCAAAAGATGCAGAAATATTTTGACAGAATCATAACAAGAATTTCAATAAATAAAATGTAAATATCAGACTAATAGATGTTTATAAGAATATATTTTATTGAAAATATATTGAAATCTTATTGAAAACTTGTTGAATTTATTGAAAATTTGCACTGCAAAAAAGAAAAAGAATGTATTTCCACACTCAACAAATTCAATACAAATTCAATACAAATTCAACAAGAAAAAACCTCATAAATATCTTATAATCAGTATATTAAATCATTTATTGAAAAAATGGGCATTTTTTTTCAGAATATATTTTTGAAAACGTTATGAAAATCTAAAATGAAATAGGTTAAAAAAACTATTGCTTAGCAAAAAAAACTCTTTTTCTTTTGCAAAGCATTGATAATTAATCACTAATAGTTTAAAAATATGAAACCAAAAATACTTAAAAAAATATCGTTGTCCAATTTTATGAAACTCCGTAAGATAATGGAAGAAAAAGTGGAAAATGGAGAAGAAATACCTTTATTATTTCGCTTAGTACCTAAAATCAGACCTTTATTAAAGACACTTAAAATAACAAATAGTATTGCTTAGCAAAGAAAAAAAACTCTTTTTCTTTTGCAAAGCATTGATAATTAACTTTTAATATCACAAAATTATGAATATCACAGAATTAAAAAAATACGTAAAAATAAGTGATTTTATGCACATAAATCACTATGAGCCAACAAGTAAGAGTGGCAAATATCTTTATTATAAAAGTCCTTTGAGAGAGGACAAAAAGCCGTCTTTTTGGGTGGATACCGAAAATGACATTTGCGGCGACTTTTCAACGGGTAAAATCGGCGATATTGTAAATTTGGCAGCGGCGTTTTGGCATTTGGATTTTAAGGCGGCAAAACAAAATTTGGAAGATATGTTTAGGCTTGGTTCTTTTTCTTTTGCAAAGCCGAAATATACTTTCCAAAAGAGCAGCGCACCGACCGTAGCCACCGAAAGCAAGGTTTATATAAAACAAGTTCAAGACATTCAAAACGCGGCGTTATTGCAGTATATTGAAGAGCGAGGTATAAGTTGCGCCGTTGCAAAAGAGTATGTGAAAGAGGTTTACTATAAAACTGCGGACACCGAAACGGCACGGCAATATTTTGCGTTGGCGTTCAGGAACGACAAAGGCGGCTACGAATTACGAAACAAATACTTCAAAGGCTCAACATCACCCAAAGACG
>JAILBY010000131.1 GCA_024680655.1 Clostridiales bacterium
AAAATCCAGAACGGGATTTGCTATATTTCTGAACGCATTAAGTATTGACCAGTCAAACTCTAAAATAAAATTTGTAAAGTTAAACACAAAAGCCCTCCTTTTCATAACTATAAATTTATATTATCAAAGAAAAACTTTAAGGTCAAGTAACACAATTATATATTGTTGCCTATTTTTTTCACTATCGGAATAACTCTTTTTGCAATAACAACTGCAATAGCACCTGTTATCAAATCACCTGGAATAAGCAATAAAAACAGATTTATAAAAATATATTTCAATGTTACTTCTTTGCCCAGATGGAAACGCATAATAAAATAGAAATAGATTATTCCTATTATATAAACCACAAGGATACAACTGAGCATTGAGAGAATAAGTGCCTTGTAGTTCAGCTTTGAACTTTTTTCTATTATAAGTCCTGCAACAAAGCTGCCGAATATAAAGCCTATTATATAGCCAAAGGAGGGTTTAAGAACATAGCCTATGCCACCGCCTTGCGTGAAAATCGGTATGCCGATAAGTCCGATAAGCATATATGTAAGGCAGGAAACGGCACCGAGCTTTGAACCTAAAATCATACCCGAAAGAGTTACAAAGAAAAGCTGAAATGTAATCGCTATGGGTTCTATTGAAATTTTTAAAAATGCACCTATTGCCACAAGGGCAGTGAATAAGGCACAAAGGCATATATTTTTAATTGAAAGTGTTTTTTTCATATTTTCCTCACCGATATTTCTCCGCTGTTTAGCGTCTGTATTTGACCGTTTTCCATTTCAACGATAAGACCGCCAGTGCTATCAATATCTATTGCTTTTGCATTGAATTGCTGACCTTTTTTTATAAAAACTATATCCTTGCCGATTATCATACTGTTTTGCTTGTATTCGTCAATAAAGCTTTCAGCCTTCAATGGAGATGTAATAGAATTTATATTTTCTATTATTGAAGCAATAAGCTGATTTCTGCTTATGCTTACATTATCGCTATTGCCGAAAAGAGAGCCTGCTGTATTTTGTAAATCTTTTGGAAAATCATCAGAAAGCGTTGAAAAGTTTATGCCTATTCCTGAAATTATATATTCAATGCTTCCGCTTTCAATGCTTGTAATTCCCTCTGTCAGAATTCCGCATATTTTTTTATTGTTGAGAAATAAATCATTTACCCATTTTATTTGCGGATTTAATTGTGTTGATTGCTTTATTGCTCTTAGAACAGCAACACAAACCGCTGTTGTTATAAGGACAGGGTTTGCACCTATTTTTTCAGGGCGTAAGATTACGCTCATATAGATACCTGAATTAGCAGGGGAGAAAAAACTTCGTCCTAATCTTCCTCTGCCGCTTGTCTGTTCCTCTGAAACAATAACAGTCATATTTTCAGCTTTGCCGTCTGCAATACGCCGAGCTTCAAGATTTGTTGAATCAACTGTCTTGTAAGTTAATATCTTTGCAATTTCAGGCTTTTTCATATTTGCATAAATGCCTTGTTCGGAAATTATATCGTTTTCAATTTCAAGAGCATATCCCTTGTTGGTTACAGAGGAAATTTTATATCCCTCTTTTTTTAATGTGTTTATATTTTTCCAAACGGCATTTCTTGAAATATCGAGTTGCTTTGAAATTGCTTCGCCTGAAACAGCCGAGCCTCTGTTTTTTTCAAGTATTGCCAGAATTTCATTTTTAGAACTCATAACGCACCTCTTTTACTGTAAATATAATAGATAATAAGAAAAAGAATGTCAACCATTTATTTAAAAAGGTTGACAATTTAAGGGAATTTTTACTAATTTTTTCTACTTTTGGAAATCATTTTGTTGTGCTATACAAATGATATTAACAATATGTGAAAAGGCTTGATTTTTCTCGGCTTTTAGGATATATTATGCCTTGTGGAAAAGAAGACAGCTTCTTGTTATTAAGTATTTTTCTTTCATTTTGTATATACCAATCACCAAAAAATGAAGAGAGCCTATGCAACGCATAGGCTCTCTTCATTTATATTTTATTGTTTTATCAGCTATGAAATTTTTTCTGCATTTCAGCCATTTTGCCACAACTGAGTTTGCCCTCTGGACATTTTCCCTCAACCACACAGCTTGGACCAAAATATTTGAAAACAAGAGGACAGGTGTTTCTTAATGTTTTAAGCATTTCAGTTGCATATTCTCTTGTTTCCCATTGAGCTCTGTTGCAGGTTCTCAAAGAGAGGAATAAGCGAAGCTCTCTTGCGTTCATATTAAGAACTATATCGAGTGTGTTACCGCTCAAAAGACAATACACAAGATTTTCTTCTGAAACGCCGTCCTTTTTTAATTCATCATATAATTCAGCAGTAGAATTAAATGCCTCATCATAGATAGCCTTCAACTCTCTTTTCTCCTCAATACAAGGCGGTGTAATATATCTTCTTCTGTTTGCAAGAGTGAGGCTTGGGATAACAATGCTCTGCATTCTGTGACGAACAATGTGAGTAATGCAGGAAAGTGAAACATTGTAAAGCTTAAAGGTATAGCTTGCGAATTCAAGAGGTCTTGGTCTGCTTGAATTAGCAACAGCTTTTATAATCTTATCAATATTTTCATCATCGTTTAATATAGTGTCAATTTCTCTGTCTGTCAAAGTAGTTTCAAAGGTAAGAGCAGTTTTTGCAATAACCTTGTGAGCATCACTTGTTGAGGAAAGAAGACGGATAAATTTTGACTGAGCTGTAAGAGGATAAGGCTTTTCTGTTTCAAATTCCTTTAAGTCGATAAAATCCTTTTGCTCTTTTTCAAAGGTTTCAACATAAGAAAATACGCCAGGAGCGTGCTTTTTAGCCTGCTCATAAATCTGTTCGCCAAGAGCTTTGATTTCAGGATATTTACTTCCTCTGCCAAAGAGCATAGCTTTAAGCATATGCAAAAGCTCACGGGCATTTACAGAACAGATGAAATTACTGTAAAAGCAATAAGGAAGAACAAAGCGAGCGTCTTCCTTTGGTACGCCCATTTCAGTAAGCTTCTGATAGGTTGAAAAAAGCTTGTCCATATGCTCCTTGTATTTTTCTGAATATTCATTGTTTTCAAAATCAGGAACAAAATAACCCGAGTTTGAAAAATCAACATATCTTCTTGATTTTACTGTAAAAGAAGCAAGACGGAATTCAATAATAAACTGTTCAACAACAACGCTGACATTCTGAAATGCTATGTTGAACATCATATGTTCAATAGTTGAAGTGTGACCTGAACGCATAATCTTAGGGATAAGATTTGCATTTTTTTCAGCGTCCTGAGATTTTTCCCATATATCAATAACATCGCCGTCCTGGTGAGAAATTCTGCTGCCTATACCACAGCATTTTTCTCCGCAATCGCTTACGCCTATTATTGTTGCGGCAGATTTGAATTCTTTGCTCATATAAAAAACTCCTCCGACTGATTTATAAATAAAATAATATCATAATGCTGAAAAAAGTTCAATAATTCAAATACAATAAATCATACTGTTGTTTAAGTCTGCTTTTTATGTTATTATAAATTAGTTAGATATTTTTTTCACAAAGGAGTAAACAATTATGATTAAAAGAAAAAGTGAAATGGTTGATGAAGTAAGGGAAAATATGAAAGGCGGTCAAGGCAGTGCAATAGTGACCGAGGTTATGAAAAAAGGCGAATATAAAGGAAATGCAAGACTTGTTGCAACAATAACACTTAATCAGAATTGCTCTATCGGTGAACATTTACACGAGGGCGAGGAAGAAATTTTTTATATTCTTGAAGGCGAGGCAGAATATAACGATAACGGCAATATCGTTACTCTCAAACAGGGCGATAGCTGTATCTGCGTAGGCGGTCAGAAGCATTCTGTTGCAAACAAGAATAAAGAAATATTAAAACTTTTTGCAGTTATACTTACTTATTGAAAAAAATGCTGAATTTTGGTACAATAATCCTAATGCAAAAAATCATCTTTGATATGAGGTGAATTATGGGAAAGCTTATAGTTATAGAGGGACTTGACGGTAGCGGAAAATCAACACAGGTTGAAATGCTTAAAGCAAGACTTCTTAAAGAAAATAAAAATATAAAACAGATAAAGCTTCCGAATTATGAAAGCAATTCTTGTGCTTTGGTTAAAATGTATCTTGGCGGAGAGTTCGGAAACAAGCCAGAAGATGTCAATGCTTACGCCGCTTCAACCTTTTATGCTGTTGACAGATTTGCAAGCTTTAAACAGATATGGCAGGAAGATTACAATAATTCGGAAACAATAATTCTTGCCGACCGTTACACAACAAGTAACGCTGTTCATCAGATGGTGAAGCTTGATAAAAGCGAGTGGGAGCAGTACCTTTTGTGGCTTGAAGATTTTGAGTATAAAAAGCTTATGATACCAAAGCCTGACAGAGTTATCTTCCTTGATATGCCTGTTGATGTTTCGCAAAAGCTTATGACTAAACGCTATAACGGCGATGAAGTAAAAAAAGATGTTCACGAAAGTAATGTTGAATATCTTAAAAAGTGCAGAAAAGCAGTTGACTATGCGGCTGAAAAGCTTGGATGGATAATGATAAAGTGTGCTGAAAACGGCGAGCCGTTACCCTTTGAGGAGATAAGCGAAATGATATATAAGGAGATTTTTTGATTTATGCTCGTTTTTTCAAAACCGAAACTTGCAGATAAACTATGGATAACAAATATTCTTGAAAATAATAAAAGACAGGGTTGTGGATATTGCTTTGGCAATATATTTATGTGGAATAATGTCTATAAAACAGAGATTGCAAATTATAACGGTTGTCTTTTTGCTAAATCGGAAAATCGGGCTGAAAAAATTTCTTATGCTTTTCCTGCTGGAAACAGTGATATTGAAAATTTGATAGAAATTATTGAAAAAGATGCTTCTGAAAGACAAAGAAAGTTTATCATTTATGCTATTGAGAAAGATGATAAAGATTTGATTGAAGAAAAAATGCCTGATAAATTTGAATTTTCTCTTGATAGAGATAATAGCGATTATGTTTATCTTGTTGAAGATTTGATAAATCTTGCAGGGAGAAAATATCATTCTAAGCGTAATCATATTTCTTTTTTTGAAAACAATTTTAATTGGAAATACGAAGAAATTGACAGTACTAATATAGATGAATGCTTTGAAATGAACAAAGAATGGCTTAGAAAAAATATAGAAAACAATAAAGATGGTTTAATGGATGAAAGTGAAGCGATTAGCCTTGCTTTTGAAAACTTTTTTGAACTTAATTTTAAAGGCGGACTTTTAAGAACTGATGATAAGATTGTAGCTTATACTATGGGCGAAAAGCTTAATGATGAAACTTTCTGCACTCATATTGAAAAAGCTTATTCAGATATTCGTGGTGCATATCCTATGATAAACAAATGCTTTGCATCAAACACTATAAAAGACTATAAATATGTTAATCGTGAAGAGGATATGGGAATTGAAGGATTAAGAAAGGCAAAACTTTCTTATAACCCGTATTCTATTGTGAAAAAATACACGGCGGTGCTGAAAAATGATTAAATATGCTGTTAAAGAGGATTTTGAAAGATTAAAGGAACTTTGGCACAACTGTTTTAATGATTCTTATGCTTTCCTTGATGTTTTCTTCAACGAAAGATTTGAAAAAGCATTGATATTTGAAAAGGATAATAAAATTATTTCTTCTTTAAATCTTTTGAAATGTAAGACAGTTATTGATGAAAAGGAATATAACTCTTTATATATTTATGCCGCTTGTACTGATTATTTGTATAGAAATCAAGGCTTTATGGGACAACTGATAGAATATCTGAAAAAGAATTGTGAATGTGATTTTTTAACTCTTGTTCCTGCAAATGAATTTCTTTTTGATTATTATAGAAAATTTGGATTTGTAACTTTCTTTAAAAATCAGATTTTTAATCCCAAAATAAAAGAGCAATCCCCAAAAAAGATTTCAGAAGCTACGGCAGATGAAATTCTTGATATAAGAGAAAAAGCTTTAAAAAATGAAGCACATATAAAATGGGATAAAAACGCTGTTTTGTATGTTTTGAAAGGAAACTCTTGTGTTTTAAGATGCGGTAATTCATATATAATCGTATATGAAGATGAAAAAAATGTAACCGTTGTTGAAGCAGTTGGCTCAAATGAAGATTTATCAATACTTTTAACGCCTTTATATAATGGCGATAAGCCATGTAAAGTAAATTGCCTTTACTCAATGGATAACCTTAGTGATAAAGCTGAAAAATTTGTTGATAAAGCTATGATTTTTCCTCTTAATGCAAAGAGTGAAAATGCTATGCTTTCATATAAAGGAAATGCTTATTTTGGTCTTACTCTTGAATGAAAGGATTTTTTGTATGATTTATGTTTTTTTAACAAACGGAACAGAAGAAATTGAGGCACTTGCAACAGTTGACTTTTTACGCAGATGTGATATTGCGGTTAAGACTGTTGGAATATCAGACCAATTTGTTTGTGGCTCACATAATATAAATATTGCTTGCGACGCTTCCGCAAGACAGATAAGCGTTGAAGATAATGTTGATGGTATAGTTATTCCAGGCGGTATGCCTGGCACTCTTAATCTTGAAAAATCAAAAATCGTTTCTGATTTTATTGATTATTCTGCAAAAAATGATAAAATTATAGCGGCTATTTGTGCTGCACCGTCAATACTTGGACATAAGGGTTTGCTTAAAGGTAAAAAGGCAACTTGTTTCCCAGGCTTTGAAAAGGAGCTTGAAGGTGCAACTGTTTTAACTGACAGAGCAGTTGTTGACGGCAATATTATTACAGGTAAGGGTATGGGTGCTGCAATTGAATTTGCACACGCTATTGCAACAAAGCTTGTAGGAAAAGAAAAAGCGGACAAAGTTAAGGAGTCGTTACAATGACGATAAAGGACATAAGACCTATAAAGAAAAAACTCAGAGAAAAGTATAAAAACATTCGCTTTGCTATGACTGCTGATGAAAAGGCAAGGCTTGATGAAAAGGTTTTTTCTCGTGTTGTTAATTCTTGGGCTTACAGACAGCAGGATATTATACTGACCTATGTTTCAACTGATATTGAGGTTGACACAAAGGCGATAATACAAAGAGCTTTGCAGGACGGGAAAACCGTTGCAGCTCCAAGATGTATAGACAACACAAGGCTTATGGATTTTTATATTATAAAATCGCTTGATGATTTGGAAAGTGGTTATTTCGGAGTGTTAGAGCCAAAGCCTGAAAAATGTACTAAACTTTCAGATTTTTCAAAAGGGCTTTGTATTGTGCCTGCACTTTGTTTTGATAATAAAGGCTATCGTTTAGGCTATGGAAAAGGATACTATGACCGCTTTCTTGTTCAGTTTGAGGGAGAGATTATGGGAATATGCTATTCCTCTTGTGTATGCGAAAGCCTGCCTTATGGTAAATATGATAGAAACGTTGATATTCTTATCACAGAAAAAACTTGTATAAACTTAAAGAAAGACAGTTAAAGGAGGGGATAATTGTGAGTGATGATTTTAATAGCAAAAATAATTCTTCAAATAGTGATTACTATAATGATTTACTGAAAAAATATAGCGAGGGATCACAGCAAAGCACACCTGAAAAGAAAAGACCGACTGTCGAAGATAAAAAAAGCAACAAAAATTTTACAGTTAAAATTTCAAATGATGAGTTAAATTATAAGCCTAAAAGAGAGGATATAATAACAAAGACCAGAACAAAGCTTTCCTTTGATAAGGAAAAATTTTCAAAGGGCGATATAAAGCAAAAGGCGTTGTACCTTCTCAGTTTTATAAAAAGATATTATCTTAAAAGAAAGGCTGAAAAGCCACAAGGTCAGTCAATAGAAAAAGATTTTAGGACAACCTTTTTAAAGATTTCCAAAAAGCTTAAAATAAGTATAACCGCACTTATCGTTATATTTATTTCATCAGTTATTGTCCTTTCAGCAGGTCTTTCAGCTTATCTCCTTTCTTGTGCAGATGATATTCTTGCAATAAAAGCTAATAGCGAAATTGTTACAATTACAATTCCTGAAAATTGCACAACAGGACAGGCTGTTAAAATATTAAAGGAAAACGGACTTATAAATCACCGTATATTCTGTACTGTTTTTGCACAGATGAGGCATTTTGGCAGAACGGAATATCTTAACGGTATCTATTACATAAATCAGAAAATGGGACTTGAAGGTATGCTTAATCAGTTTAAGGATAAGCCTCAGACTGCAAAGACTGTATCTCTTACTTTCCCAGAGGGCTGGACTGTTGAACAGATTGTTGAGCTCCTTGACGAGTCCGAGGTATGTAACAAGGAAATTCTCTATAAAACACTTAAAGAAGTTAATTTTGATTATGATTTTCTCAAAAATATTCCGAATTCACCAGGTCGTTACAGTAAGTATGAGGGCTATCTTTACCCTGATACCTATGAATTTTATGTCGGTGAAAACGCAAACAGCGTATTAAAGAGATTTTTTGATAACTTCCAGAAAAAAATGCTCGATCAGTATAAAGAAAGAGCAAACGAACTTGGGATGACTATGGACGAGGTTATCCGCCTTGCCTCAATCATTCAAAAGGAAGCAAAGGATAATTCTCAGATGGCAGATGTTTCGTCTGTTCTTCATAACAGACTTTACAAATATCATGTTGATGTGCCGAATTTACAATGTGACTCAACGATTACATATCTCAATAATTCCGTTGTACCTAACATTGATGTTGCAGATAGAGAAGCATATTCAAATGCGTATAACACATATATAATTGAGGGCTTACCGTCAGGTGCTATATGTAACCCGGGAATTGATGCGATTTATGCGGCACTTTATCCGTCAAATACAAACTATCTATATTTCTTCCACGATGCTTCGGGAGATATTCACCTTTCAAAGTCTTTGTCTGAACACGAGGCTCTTCAAAGAAAATATCTCTATTCAAACAATAAAAAGACAACAAACAACTAAAAAAGGAAGTTTTTATGAGTTCAATAAAAAGACCAGAGCTTCTTGCACCTGCTGGTGATATGGAAAGACTTTTAGTTGATATTCAGTACGGTGCAGATGCAATATATCTTGGAGGTACGGCTTTCGGTATGAGAGCCGCACCAAGCAATTTCACAATGGAACAGTTGAAAGAGGCGGTAACTCTTGCACATAGCAAGGGCGTTAAGATTTATCTTACCTGCAATACGGTCCCTCTTAACAGCGAAATTGAGGCTATGCCTGAATTTATGGAGCAGGCACAGGATTGCGGAGTTGACGCTTTTATAATTACAGATTTAGGCGTTCTTAACCTTGCAAAGAAGTATGCACCAAAGGTTGATATTCATATCTCAACTCAGGCTGGTATCGTAAACTATGCAAGTGCAAATGCTTTCTATGATTTAGGTGCAACAAGAGTTGTTACAGCAAGAGAATTGTCTATGAATGATATTATGGAGCTTCGTGCTAAAACGAACAAGAATCTTGAAATAGAGTGCTTTGTTCATGGGGCTATGTGCGTTTCATTTTCTGGCAGATGTTTGCTTTCAACCTATCTTGTAGGCAGGGATTCTAATAGAGGCGATTGTGCACAGCCTTGCAGATGGAAATATAATCTTGTTGAGGAAAAAAGGCCTAATATGCCTTTCCCTATTGAGCAGGATGCAACGGGAACTTATATTATGAATGCCAAGGATATGTGTATGATTGAGCATATTCCTGAGCTTATTGCAGCAGGTATTGACAGTTTTAAGATAGAGGGTAGAGCAAAATCTGCTTATTATGCGGCTGTTACTACAAACGCTTACCGTTGTGCTATTGACGATTATCTTGCACAGCCGAAAGATGATTATAAGCCTCAACAATGGATACTTGACGAAATGGACAGAGTAAGCCATCGCCAGTATTGCACAGGCTTTTATTACGACAGACCTATTGACGAAGCAAATGTGTTCAACGAGGGCGTTTATATAAGAGATTGGGATGTTGTTGCAATAGTTGACGATTATAAAGACGGATATATTTATGCAACACAACGCAACAGATTTTTTGTGGGCGATGAAATTGAAATTATGCTTCCAAAGACAAAGCCTGTCAAAGTTGTTGCCGAAGAGCTCCTTGACGAAAATGGTGAAAGCATAGATGCAACACGCCACGCTATGATGAAATTCAGAATGAAGTGCGATGTTGAAGCACCAAAGGGTGCAATTTTAAGGAAACAAAGGGAGCAGGAATAAGTTTTTCCTTAAAAAGCAAAAAAATAAAACACAGTTGAAGAATTTTTCTTTAACTGTGTTTTTTATATTTTATAATGTCTATCTTCAAGTGAAACATAATAATGCTCTGTTTCTTCTTCATCTTCACTTTTTGTTTCTTCTTCGGCTTGCTTTTTCTTACTATTTGAAATCTGCGAAAAACGATAAGACGAATTTGATTTGTTGATGTTATCAACTGAATTGTCAACAGATAAAATTGTTGAGCATATAAACACTACAACTAATATAAGAACTATCAGAACGGGCAGAAGAATTATAGGGCTGAAACGCATATCCTGAATTCTGCTTTTGTAGGATTGAGATTTATAATTGCCCCAGCTTCTTAACTTTTCAGCACCTCTTTGTCTGTATGAAGAATAACTGCTTGAAGAAGTGGAGTTATTTTTGCTGTTATAGTTATTTCTTCTTGAAGCGGCAAAATTACTTGAAGCAGAGCTGTAAGCATTACTTGAATTTCTTGTTGAAGAATAGGAATTATTTTGCTTTGCAGAAGAATAAGTGGTATTGCTTTTCTGAGCATTCTGCCTTTTTTCTTGTTCTTCCTGCCTTGCTCTTGCTGTTGCCGAGGCTCTTGCACAATTAAAGGTGGATTTCCTTTGCTGTGTGCCGTTTGAAGTGCCCTTGAAGCTTGCTGAAAATCTGTTTAATTTCAAATCATAAGCTTTTCTTTTTGCTTCGTTTGATAAAACTGAATACGCTTCGTTTAACTCCTGCATTTTTGAAACAGCGTGTTGACTTGGATTTAAGTCAGGGTGATATTTTTTACAGAGATTTCTGTAAGATTTTTTGATTGTTTCTGCTGATGCCATTCTGCTTAATTCAAGCACCTGATAATAGTCAACCATTACACTGCTCCTTTCTGCAAAAATTAAAAATCGAATTCTTAACTATTTTATAATATTAGAGTGTGCCTTGTCAAACGATACTATATGTATAAATTTTACGAATTTTAGATGTTAAAAAAAGAATTTTTTTATTTTTGTATTTTTTTTAAGAAAAAAGCGATTGATTTTATAATATTGTTTTGAATGTGCCTATCTCTTGATAAAAATGCTATTATATGATACAATAAAACGAATATGCAAACAAGAAAAGGGTGGCGTTATGAGAATACTTGGTATTGACCCGGGCTATGCAATAGTGGGCTACGGCATTCTTGACTATGAGGGCAATAAATTCAGCGTTGTTGATTATGGTGCTATTCTTACTCAGGCAGGCGAGCCTTTCAATGAACGCCTTGAATATATATATGATGAGCTTTGTGCTCTTATGGAAAAATATAAGCCTCAGTTTATGTCTATTGAAAAATTGTTTTATAACACAAATGCAAAAACAGTTATAGATGTTGCACAGGCAAGAGGTGTTACTATGCTTGCCGCACAGAAGCACAATCTCAGCGTGTACGAGTACACACCTTTACAGGTTAAGCAGAGCGTTGTAGGCTATGGCAGAGCTGAGAAAAAGCAGGTTCAGCAAATGACTGCAACAATTCTTAATCTTGAAGCAGTACCAAAGCCTGACGATACTGCCGACGCTATTGCTATGGCTATATGTCACGCACATAGCAGCGGTTCTTCATTAGGCAATATTTATAGCAGTAAACCGAATTTGAAAAATCTTAAAATAAGGAACGGAATATAAAATGTTTTATTCTTTGACAGGTACAGTAGTTTATACTGATATGAATTCTTTTGCAATAGATGTCGGCGGAGTTGCTTTCAAATGTTTTGCTTCGCTCAACACATTGAAACAGCTTGGTTCAGCAGGTGTAAAGGCAACTGTCTTTACACACCTTAATGTAAGAGAAGATGCACTTGATTTGTTTGGCTTCTATGATAATGCGGAGCTTGATTGCTTTAAATTGCTCACAAGCGTAAATGGTGTGGGACCAAAAGCGGCTCTTGCGATACTTTCAGAGCTTACACCTGAAAGACTTGCCCTGACAATAGCGGCAGGCGATAGTAAAGCGATAACCAAAGCACAAGGCGTAGGACCTAAAATAGCACAGAGAATAGTGCTTGAATTAAAAGATAAGGTTGCAAAAAATCTTGAAACATCAACTGTTACCGATTTTGCACAGTCGAGCCTTTCTGAAACATCGGGTGCGTCAATGGAAGCAATTTCAGCACTTGTTGTGCTTGGCTATTCACAGACCGATGCGGCACAAGCAGTTGCAAAAATAAGTGGCGATTTGTCCGTTGAACAGATTATAAAACAAGCACTTAAATATCTTGCTGGGTAGGTGAAATTTTTTTGGAAAACGAAATGGATTTTGAAAACAGAATAGTTGCTCCCGAGTTCACCTCTGATGATGCCGAGCTTGAAACCTCTTTAAGACCGAGAACTATGAATGATTATATCGGTCAGGAAAAGGTAAAGGAAAATTTAAGCATATACATAAAGGCAGCGTTGCAGAGAGAAGAGGCACTTGACCATACCTTGCTTTATGGACCGCCTGGACTTGGTAAGACCACTCTTGCAGGAATTATTGCAAATGAAATGGGCGTTAATATCAGAGTAACCTCAGGACCAGCGATAGAAAAGCCAGGCGACTTGGCGGCTTTGCTTACAAACCTTAATGAAGGCGATGTCCTCTTTATAGATGAAATTCACCGCCTTTCAAAATCGGTTGAAGAGGTGCTTTATCCTGCTATGGAAGATAGTGCACTTGATATAATCATAGGCAAAGGACCTTCGGCACGCTCGATAAGACTTGAATTGCCTAAATTCACTCTTGTAGGTGCAACAACAAGGGCAGGTCAGCTTACAGCACCGTTGCGTGACCGCTTTGGTGTTGTTGCAAGACTTGAACTTTATACCAACGAAGAGCTTGCACAGATAGTTAAAAGAAGTGCAGGAATTCTTGGAATAGGCATTGACGATGATGGTGCTGTTGAGATAGCCTCACGCTCACGAGGAACTCCCCGTATTGCGAACAGACTTTTGAAGCGTTCAAGAGATTTTGCTCAGGTTATGGGTAGTGGAATTATCAAAAAAGATGATGCACAGATAGCGTTAAGCCGTATGGAAATAGACAATCTTGGACTTGACCAGATTGACAGAAGACTTCTTGAAACAATGATAAAAAATTATAACGGAGGTCCTGTCGGACTTGAAACTATTGCCGCTGCAATAGGCGAAGAAGCGGTTACGATAGAAGATGTGTACGAGCCGTATCTTATGCAGATAGGTTTTCTCAGCCGTACACCGAGAGGTAGAACGGTTACACCAGCAGGTTATTCACATCTTGGAATTCCAATGAAAGATTAAAAATATTTTTTAAATTACAATATCGGAGGTAATTAAAATGGGTAGATTATTTGGTACAGATGGTGCAAGAGGCGTTGCAAACTCAGAACTTACAGGCGAGCTTGCTATGAATATCGGCAGAGCAGCCGCTATGGTTCTTACTGATGCAACACATACAAGACCAAAGGTAATGATAGGTATGGATACAAGACAAAGCTCTGAAATGCTTTGTGCCGCACTTTCATCAGGTCTTTGTTCAGTAGGTGCCGATGTTTTGATTTTAGGTGTTGTTCCTACACCAGCAGTAGCTTTCCTTGTAAAAAAATATGAATATGATGCAGGCGTTATGATTTCAGCTTCACATAACCCTTGTGAATATAACGGAATTAAAATCTTCAAATCAGACGGATATAAATTGCCTGACGCACTTGAAGAAAAGATTGAACAGATTATTCTTGACGCTGCCGCAGTACCACCTGTTAAAATCGGCGGTGATGTAGGCTCAATCAATTATGCAAAATATGCTATAAAAGACTATGTTGACCATTTGGCATCAACAGCAGAGGTTTCCTTTGACGGTCTTAAAATAGCACTTGACTGTGCAAACGGCTCATCTTCCGTAACAGCAAAGGAGCTTTTCAACCGTCTTGGTGCTCAGTGCTATATGCTCAGCGATACACCTAACGGCGTTAATATTAACGATAACTGTGGCTCAACACATATGGAGCATTTGCAGAAATTCGTTGTTAATAATGAATGTGATTTAGGTATAGCCTTTGACGGTGATGCTGACAGAATGCTTGCAGTTGACGAAAAGGGTGAAATTCTTGACGGCGATAAGATTATTGCTTTGTGTGCCGCAAGTCTTAAAAAAGAGGGCAAGCTTAAAAAGGATAC
>JAILBY010000140.1 GCA_024680655.1 Clostridiales bacterium
GGAATATGAAGGTTATTGAGCGAATTGCACTTACCCAGGATAAAGGGATGGCAATAGTTGAGATTTGCTCAAAGTATTATCTTGTGAGCTTTTCTAACAATAGTGTTGATATTATAAAAGAATTGGATAACGAAAGTGACAAATTGCTTCTTGATGACAATTCTTCCTCTTCAAAGGGTTTAGATTTTATTAGTGTTTTTCAAAAAACATTAAAGGAAAGAAAGGGGAACAAAAAAGATGTCTAAGGCTGATGAGCGCCGAAAGATAGCAAAGAAAAAGCTGAAAAAAACGGCAAAACTTTTGCTTGTCAGTTTTCTTATGATAGTCGTTTGTGCCGCTTTCCTTTCATTTGCTGCATTTGCAGAGGGCGATACATTAGTTAATATAAACGGTGATAGTGTTGATACCCTTGAAATAATTGAAACTCTTACTCTTATAGCACTTATTCCGTCTATTCTTATAATGACAACTTGCTTTACAAGAATAATTATTGTTTTGTCTTTTGTAAGAAACGGTATGGGCTTGCAATCCACACCTCCTAATCAGGTGCTTATAGGAATAGCGTTGTTTCTGACCTTGTTTATAATGTCACCGATTGTCAGCACAATAAACACCGAAGCTTATGAGCCTTATAAAGCAGAGCAGATAAGCCGAGAAGAGTTTATACAAAAGGCAACTGAACCACTTAAAGAGTTTATGCTCAAAAATACAAAAAAAGATGATTTAATGACATTTGCAAACTTGGCGAATACTACTGACACAAAACCGGAGGATATGCCTATCACAACAATAATTCCTGCCTTTATGACAAGTGAGTTGAAAAGGGCGTTTACTATCGGCTTTTTAATATATATACCATTTTTAATAATTGATATGATTGTTTCAAGTACACTTATGTCAATGGGTATGATTATGTTGCCGCCTGCTACGATTGCTATGCCGTTCAAGCTTCTTTTGTTTGTTTTGGTTGACGGCTGGGGATTGTTATTCAAGGCGTTGGCTTCAAGCTTCAACTTGTAGCTACTTTAAATTTTAATATAAAAAAGGAAGGTGCAAAAAGTAATGGATATGTCACAAGCTCTTGATGTTATTCAAGGCGGTGTTATGACTGTAATAAAGCTTTCTGCACCTGTTTTGTTTGTTAGTATGATAATCGGTCTTATAATTTCAATTTTTCAGGCCGCAACACAGATTCACGAACAGACAATAACCTTTGTTCCTAAGCTTATAGGAATTTTGCTCGTTTTAATTATAGTAGGCTCCTGGATGCTTGAAAACTTGCAGGACTATGTAAGATATATTTTCGATTTGATTGTAAAAATAAGTTAGTGTGGATATGCTTAAAGATTATGATTTAACGCTTTTAATGCTGCTGTTTATGAGAATGACAGGTTGCGTTATGTTTAACCCGATTTTCGCAAGAAAAAATGTTCCTGTCCTTTTAAGAGTAGGTCTTACCTTGGCTTTGACTTACTTTACTTATTCGGCAGTACCACCTCAGACAGTTGAAATAAGTTCAACCTTTGTTATGATTATTGTGCTTGCAAAGGAATTGCTGATAGGTCTTATGATAGGCTTTATTATTCAGCTTTTTATGTCAACGATAATTATGGCAGGCGAAATTATTGATATGCAGATGGGACTTTCAATGTCTAAGATATATGACCCAGGAAGCAATGTTTCAATGCCTATTTCAGCATCTTTTTACAATGCTCTTTTTGTAATAGTTCTTTTTATTACAAATTCTCACTTGACTCTTGTCAGAATTTTCTCCACGCTTGGATATGTTGTCCCGTACGGAGAAGCTACGATTTCTACGGAGTCCTTTAAATATTTATTCGGGCTTTTAAGCACGGTGCTTGTTTATGCAGTTAAAATGACCTTGCCCGTTATGGCGGCAGAAATAGTTACAGAATTTTCTGTTGGAATTATGATGAAGGCTGTTCCGCAGATAAATGTTTTTGTTATAAACATTCAGCTTAAAGTTTTTCTCGGCTTTATTATTATGATGTTTATAATATCACCTATGGCAGTGTTCTTTGAAAATCTTGTAACTTATATGTTTGACAGCATAAATGTAATTTTTGATTATGCGACTAATACGACATAGATTGAGATGGGTGTGTATTTGAAATTAGGGGGGATTTAATTGCCGTCTGAGGATAAGTCATCAAAGACCGAAAAAGCGACCCCCAAAAAGCGACGAGACGAAGAGAAAAAAGGTAATATACCGCAAAGTAAAGACATACCCGCCGCCATATCTATTCTGGCGGTTTTCTATGTTTTTAAGATATATATATCATATATGTTCGAGTACCTGGCTTTGCTTGAAGAAAAGTTTATGGGCTATATTTCAAATGTATCTACAATGGATATGGACCTTTTTCTTGATATAAGCAAAGATGCAGCAATAACAATAATCTTAGGTGCTGGGCCGATTATGGCTGTTGCTATATTTGTTGGTATTGTTGCCGCAGGTGCACAGACAAAATTCAAATTTTCAAAAGAGCTTCTTAAACCAAAATTTAACCGCTTAAATCCCTTGAACGGCATAAAAAATATGGTGTCGATGAGGGCCATTGTTGAACTTATAAAAAATATGACAAAAATTGCGGTTATCATAATTTTGTTGTATAATAAATTTAAGGCAATATCCTCTTATTTTCCGACCTTGCTTTCAGTGAGTTTGCTTCAAGCAATTCATTATATAATAGATTCAATAATGAGTGTTGTTTATCAGATTGCTGGTATTTTTATTGCTATCGCTGCCGCAGACTTTTTCTATCAGCGTTGGGAATATGAACGCAATATCAGGATGTCTAAGCAAGAACTCAAAGAAGAATACAAGCAAACAGAAGGTGACCCGCAGATTAAGGGTCAGATTAAAGAAAGACAACGCAAGATGTCTATGCAGAGAATGATGCAGCAGGTGCCTACGGCAGATGTTATCGTCAGAAACCCTACGCATTTTGCAGTTGCTCTCAAATATGATATTGACGAAAATGCCGCACCTATTGTTGTTGCTAAGGGGCAGGATTATCTTGCACTCAGAATAATTGAAGTGGCAAAAGAACACGATATACCTCTTAAAGAGGACAGACCGCTTGCAAGGGCTTTATATGCCAATGTTGAAATCGGTCGAGAAATACCACCCGAATTTTATGGCGTGGTTGCTAATATTATGGCTTGGGTTTATCAGCTTAAAAATAAGCGATTATAAATAAAATATCAGCCAAAAAAAGAAGGAGGAAAAATCAGCGTTGAAAATACTTAATAACGCAGTTGCAGCGTTTGTTTTAGTAATTGTTGCATTGATTCTTATTCCTCTTCCCGCAGGGCTGTTAGATGTAATGTTCATCTTGAATATAACATTGTCAATAATCATTCTTATTATGACAATGTATATCAAAGATTCTTTGCAATTTTCGGTTTTCCCTTCAATGTTGCTTATAACCACTTTGTTCAGACTTGGTTTGAACATTTCTTCAACCCGTCTTATTCTTACAAATGGCGGTGCAGCAGGTAAGGTTATTTCAACATTCGGTAATTTCGTTCTTAAAGGTAATGTTATTATCGGTTTCATTATCTTTATAATTATAGTTTTAGTTCAGTTCCTTGTTATTACAAAGGGTGCTGAAAGAGTTTCTGAGGTTAGTGCCCGTTTCAAGTTGGACGCTATGCCTGGTAAACAGATGGCGATTGACGCCGACCTCAGTTCAGGTCTTATAACAGAAGAACAAGCTCGTGAACGCCGTGAGAATATTCAGCGTGAAGCTGAATTCTATGGTTCTATGGACGGTGCTACCAAGTTCGTTAAGGGCGACGCAATAATGTCAATTATCATTACTGCAATAAACTTCCTTGCGGGCGTAATTATTGGTGTTGTTCAGGGCGGTGCCTCTTTCACAGATGTTCTTACAACATATTCTATTGCAACTGTTGGTGACGGACTTGTTTCACAGATTCCAGCTTTGTTGATTTCAACTGCAACAGGTATGATTGTTACCCGTTCAAGCTCTAAGAATAACCTTAATATTGATGTTACAGGGCAGTTCGCAGGACAACCTATTGTTCTTATCCTTGCAGGTGCAGTAATCATAATTTTAAGCTTTATTCCTGGAATGCCGAAGCTTCCTATGTATATCCTTGCTGCAATACTTATTGCAACAGGCGTTATCCTCACAAAGCGTAAGCCAAGTGAAGAAAAGCCAGAGGGTGAACAGATGGCTCAGCAGGCTGAAAATGAAGAGGTTGACGAAACTTCGTTTTATAAGAACATTGATAACATTTACGCTTCGTTACAGCTTGATGCTATTGAAATGGAATTCGGTTACAGCTTAATTCCTCTTGTTGATGAATCAAGCGGTAGTAGTTTTATAGACAGACTCGTTACTTTCAGGCGTTCATACGCTCTTGAAATGGGTACTGTTATTCCAGCGGTAAGACTTCGTGATAACGGATTTTTAAATCCTAATCAATATACAATAAAAATTAAGGGCGAAGAGGTTTCAAGCGGTGAAATTCTTATGGATTATCTGCTTGCTTTGGACCCTGGTAATCTTACAGGTAATATAGACGGTATTGATACTATTGAGCCAGCCTATGGTATTCCGAGTAAATGGATTACACCTGATAAGAAAGAAATGGCAGAAATTTATGGTTATACTGTTATCGACCCGCTTTCTGTTATAATAACGCACTTGTCTGAAACAGTTAAAAAATTTGCTCACGAATTGCTTTCAAGACAAGATGTTGTTCAGTTGCTTGAAAATGTTAAGAAGGTTGACCCAACACTCGTTGAGGATATCGTTCCTAATGTTATTTCATACGGCACATTACAAAAAGTATTGTGCAACCTTTTGAAAGAGCAGGTTCCTATAAGAGATTTGGAAACTATTCTTTCAACATTATCCGATTATTCTTCAACCGTAAGAGACCCTGATGTGCTTACTGAATATGCCCGTCAGGCACTCAAACGACCGATTACTCACAAGTGGAGCTCGGGCGGTCAGATAAGAGTTATTACTCTTGACAGTGAAATTGAAAGAATTATTGTTAATTCAATCAATAAGAACGAACAAGGAACTTATCTTTCACTTGACCCGCAGACAACGCAGAATATCGTTACCCACTTGGTTGATAGTATTAAAAAGGTTAAGGATTTGATGAATACACCTGTTATTCTCACTTCACCGGTTGTCAGAATATATTTCAGCAAAATGCTTGAACAGTTCTATCCTAATGCGGTAGTGCTTTCCTACAATGAACTTGATTCAAAGGTGCAGATTCAGGCAGTTGCTAATGTTACCCTGCAATAATAGAGCTAACTTTTAAGAAAGGAGGTTAGTCCTGAATGCCAGCAGCAACAAAACTTCGTGATTTGTCAACAGAGGAACTGTGGCAGATTTATCATTCCAACAAGGATGTTGAGGTAAGAAACGAAATAATACTTCGCTATAACGATTTGGTTAAATGTATTGCGTTTAAAACAGTCGGTAATTTTCAACATTTCAACTATATGGATGATATTGTAAATGAAGGCTTGATTGCTCTTTTAGATGCAGTTGAAAAATTCAACCTTGAAAAGAAGGTTAAGTTTGAAACCTTCGCTTCAATAAAAATCAAGGGTGCGATGATTGACTACATACGCAAGCAGGATTGCTTCCCACGCAGAATTAAAAAGTTAGCCAAAACTATATCCGAGGCAGAAAGTCAATTAGGCCACAAGCTTGGCAGAAGTCCAACTGACCAGGAGCTTGCGGACTATATGAAGGTGTCCTTGGAAGAATTACATAAGTGGCAGGCTGAAACCTGTTCACTCAATATGTTCTCTTTTGAAGAGCTCGTCTATGAAAAAGGTCTTGAAAGTGTTCAGGGCTATGCTTCAAGTGGTGATGATGTTTCTTCTGGCCAACGACCGGAGCAAGCGTTCGTTGAAAAAGAGTTACAAGATGTTTTGGCAGCAAATATTTCTGAACTTAATGAAAAAGAACAGCTTATTATTGCACTTTATTACAAAGAACAATTCAAAGCAAAGGAAATCGCTGAGATTTTAGAAATAAGCGAATCCCGAGTTTCACAAATCCATTCTGCCGCTTTGAAAAAATTAAGAGGCAAGATGGAAAATTATATCAATTTATAAGGAGTAACATATTATGGTTAGAGGCTTTTATACAGTCGGTTCTGGTATGCTCACACAGCAGAGGAGCCTTAATGTAATAAGTAATAATATCGCTAACACTAATACAACAGGTTTTAAAGCAGATACTCCTTTGACAACAACTTTTGGCAAGATGTATTTAAGCCGTGTTGACGGTATTACCGATATGTCAACAGATGCTAATGTTCAGGGTTTGAGTGATATTACTATGATAAGAACTATGAACGGCAAATATACTGAGTTTGAAGCAGGTACTTTTGATAATACTCAAAGAGTGCTTGACTTTGCTATAACAACAGAAGAAGGCTTTTTTGCTATTGAATTGCCAAATGGAACTATCCAATATACAAGGAACGGTAGCTTCGATATAGACGCTCAGGGTTACCTTGTTGCAGAAAAAGGATATGTTCTTGATGACTCAGGAGCAAGAATTTTCCTTGGAACAGATAAAATAAATGCTGACGAAAAGGGAAATATCATTATTGACCAAGAGCGTGTTGCAAAAATCGGTGTTTATACATTTGACAATTATGCAGCACTTGAAAAAACAAATGATACTATGTTTACAGGCGAAGGTGCCCGTCTTCTTGAAAACCCTTCGATACAGTGGCAATATCTTGAAACTTCAAATGTAAATGTTGCAAAGGAAATGGCAGCCGCTATTTCTGCCGAAAGAAATTTACAATCCTGTTCAGAGGTTTTGAAAATGTATGACAGCATTCTTGAACAGGCAGTAACTCAGGTCGGCAAAGTTTAATAAGAGGGGGTAATATAAATGATTAGTGCATTTAATACCGCTACAAAAGGTCTTATCTATTTGCAAAAGGGTATGGATGTTACCGCTAACAATATTGCGAACTCAAACACAACAGGCTACAAAGCAGATGACACTGTTTTTACAGACTTGCTTTATACATATCAGCGTGGAACACAAAACGAATATGATGTTAAGCAGGGTAACGGTGTCCGAGTTCAAAGCACAAACACTCTTTTCACAACAGGCGTTTTAACACCTACTGATGATAGCTTGTGCTATGCTTTGCTTGATGACGATACCTTTTTTGCAATTTTAACAGAAGATGGCGTGAAGTACACAAGAAATGGTAGCTTCCAGCTTTCAATGATAAACGGAGATGCTTACCTTACTTCTGCATCAGGCGGTTATGTTTTGGATTCAAATGGTAACACTATTATTGTTACAGACAGAGATGCAAAGCAGGATGTTGGTGCGTTTACATTTACAAATGTAAACGCTTTGACAAAGAGAGCAAAAACCTTATTTGAAGCAAACGACCAGACAGGCGAGGCTTTTATAAAAGAAACTGCTGTTATAAAGCAGTTCTACTTGGAAAACTCAAATGTTAATCTTGCAGACGAAATGACTGATATTATCAGACTTCAAAGAGGTTTTCAGTTCAATTCAAAAATTGTTCAGATGGCTGATGAAATAGCTCAGACCATAAACAGTTTAAGATAAACATTTAATCTAATCTTTTGAAAGGAGGCTTCTATATGGATGAACAGAATATCAATAAAGAAGAAGTGAATGTTGAGAACAACGAAGAAGTGAAAACAGAAAATACAAAGAATGAGCAGAAACTTGATTTAGAAAATGAAATCAAAGAGAGCTTTGGGGATTTGAATGGAATCGATATCGATTCTATCAATTTAGATGAAATTGATACTTCGGATGTAACCATAGAAGACCTTAACGCTCAATTAGAGGAAATGGAAGCACAGGAAAAACTGCAAAAAGAGGCAGAAGAAAAAGCAAGGCGTGAAGAGGAAGAAAAAAATCGTCCTCGCACAGAAGAAGAAATTGCAGAACGCCGTAAAAAACTTGCTTCTATATTTGAGCTTAATGTTTCAAAAGATAGTATGGCAGCTTATCTTCGTATAAAAAAACCGGCTGCACCTGCCGCAGGTCAGCCGGAAGAAGAGCCTATTGATATAGAACCAGAGGATATAATAAGATTTCTTGAATCAAGAGATGTTACCTATGGTATAAGAGAAAAGGCTATAAATGAATTTTGCGAAAAAAAGAGATTTTATGCAGAGCTTAAATGTGCTGTTGGTAAAGAGGCAGTTCATCAAGAAGCAGCACACATTGAATTCGATTTTGAAACAGAAAAAAATATCAAGCCAAAAGAAAATGAAGACGGTACAGTCGATTTCAGAAATCTTGGCTTAATCCAGACTGTTGACAAGGGGCAGCTTCTCTGCCACGTTGTTGTTCCGCCTGAGGGTACTGATGGTATTGATATTTACAATCATGTTATACCTTATAAGCCTTGTAAAATCCCACAGTTGCCATCAGGTCAGAATACCGTTGTTTCAGAAGATAAACTTACACTTACTTCGGCAGTTGATGGCTCTGTTGAGTATTTGAGAAACAAGGTTGAGGTTCAGCCTGTATTTGTTGTTAACGGCGATGTTGACAACTCTTCGGGTAATATTGAATTTTTCGGTTCTGTTACAGTTAACGGCGATGTTCGTGAAGGCTTTGTTATCAAGGCTGGTAAAGAGGTTATCGTTAAGGGCATCGTTGAGGGTGCTACAATAGAGGCTGGCGAAGATGTTAAGCTTCTTAAAGGTATGAATGGTATGGGTAAAGGTACTATTCGTGCTGGTGGCGATATAAGTGGTAAGTTCTTTGAAAATGCTATACTTAAATGTGAGGGCGACCTCTATTCAGATAGCTTGTTGCATTGCCGTGTTGAAACGGGCGGAGCAGTTCACCTTAAAGGTAATAAATCTGTTCTTGTTGGCGGTGAATGTAAAGCTGGTACAGCAGTGTTCGGCTATAATATAGGCACACCGAGCGGTATCAAAACCTTGGTTTCAGTTGGTGTTGGTGCTGCTGAAAAAGCCGCTGAAATGGAGAATAATCTCAAACTTCAAAACAAATTAAATAATGATATTCAAAAGGCAGAGGAAAGTCTTAATGAGCTTCAAGCAAAGCTTGCTATATTTAAAGAGCGTATAGCTAAAAAGGTTAGCGGCGATAAGGATATTGCAGTATTTAAAATTTTGCTCACACAGAAATCTGCACAGGCTGCAAATATTGCTGAACTTAAAAAACAGCTTGCAGAGCTTAAAGAAGAACAGGTTGATTTTGACTGTTCAGATTTGAAGATTGTTGGTAAAAGAATTGTTTATCCAGGCGTAAAGCTTGTTATAGGTCCATTTACTATGTTTGTAGAGCAGGAATATAACGCAACAAAGTTCTATGCGTCCGAGGAAAAAATAGAATTTGCACCTGCAACCGCTGCTGATAATGAATAATTTTGAGAAAATAGGAATTATTTGTAAAATTTTGCATTTTCTTATATAATAATAGTAGTAATAAATTTTAAAAACCTATGGGGGAAAAAAGAATGTCAATCACAAGTTTAGAACAACTTAACGAGATGCATTTAGATGTGCTTAGAGAAATCGGCAACATTGGCTCAGGAAATGCAGCAACTGCGTTATCTCAGTTCCTTGGTGTTAAGGTTGATATGACAACACCGACGGTAAGACTTTTAGGTATATATGATGCGGCAGATGCTCTCGGCGGTCTTGAAAGAGCTACTTTGGCAATGTTGGTAAGACTTACTGGCGATATAGATGCAATTATGATGTTTATTATGGACGAAGCGTTTATTTCTTCTATTTTAAATATTCTTTTAGGTGACGGAACACTTGACCCTATGAATATGTCAGAAATGCAAAGGTCTGTAATATCAGAAATAGGCAACATTATGATAGCGGCGTATGCAAAAAGTATCGCAGAAATATCAGGACTTTTCATAAATATTTCAGTTCCAGCAATTACTTATGACTACATCGGTTCTATGCTTTCAGTTCCAGCAGTAGAAATGGGTGCGGCATCAGATAAAATACTGTTCATCGAGGATGACTATTTCGGAGAAACTGAAATGGCTTCTTCCGCAAATATGATGTTGGTACCAAGCATACCATCATTAAATAAACTTTTAGAGAGTTTAGGGATAGAATTATGAGTGAAGTTATGCATACTATCGGAATTTCAGATATGAAGGTTTCTAAATTCCCAGACAACTTTGTTACTTTCGCTTTGGGCTCTTGCGTTGGTATTTGCCTTTTTGACCCGGTTTTAAAGGTTGCTGGTTTAGGACATATAATGTTACCTGAATTCCCAAAGAACAATCCAAATGAAAATAAAATGAGATTTGCGGATACTTGTGTTCCTCTTATGGTTAATGAAATGAATGCCTTAGGAGCTTCAACTTCAAGAATTGTGGCAAAAATCGCAGGCGGTGCAAGAATGTTTGAAGTGCCAAACGACTCAACATTCGGCAATATCGGTGAGCGTAATGTTATTGCGGTTAAAACTGCCTTGCAGAAATATAATATAAGAATTCTTGCAGAAGACACAGGTGCTAATTACGGTAGAACAGTTTATTTTTACAGTGAAAACGGAACTATGGTTGTTAAGTCCTTTGTTAATGGTGTAAAAAACTATTAAATTATATTTATGCGTTGCTACTATTAAATAAGATACATATAAAAAGCCTGAGAGTTTTAATAACTCTCAGGCTTATTTTTGTTTTTATCTGAATAAATTGTTGCTGTTTGTGCTGCGTTCCTTTGCCAAATCCTTTTTTGTCTTTTCATACTCTCTTTTTACAAGAGTGGTAATGCTTTCATTCAGCTCAACAGCCTTTTTGAACATCTTTTTGTTTTCCTCAATAAATTCAATGATTTTAAGCTCGTCAGCGGAAAGATTTTCAAGTTTTTCGTCCTCAAAAATTATCTTTTGAAGGCGTTGTGTTTCTTCCTCGGACAACTCGCTTTCTTCATTATTTATAATGTTTTTGATAGCGGAATTGCATTTAGCCGCCCTTTTAAGCAAAGACTCTCTTTTATCAAGCAATACTAAAAAATCGCTGTTATCGTCTTTAACATAAATCTCAATTTTTTTTGAAATATCAAAAACCTCTGTAATTAAAATCTTTTTCTGTTCAAGGAGAGATATAATATCTTCAATACCCATAGAAAAACCTCCGATTATTTAAAAAGCAGAGCTTATTCGGATAAACTCTGCTTTTAGTATTTTTTAATACCGTTGAGAACTGGTTAAACAGCCAAGGTTTTACTTTTGCATATGAACAAGCTTTTCAGCCTCAACCCAAGTTTCTCTCATATCCTCAACAAGAGGGATAACATTGTCAATAATCTGAGGGTCACGCTTTATGCCTGAACGGATTATTTCTTGATTTATAAAGTAATATAACTGATGGAGATTATATGATATTTCATACTTATTGTCCAGAATAGAGGAAAGGTAAGAAAATATATCTCTTGCCTTGTTAAGACATTTTTCTGTATTTTCTTCATCTGAGTTTTTCATAAAAGCAGAAGCACAACGCATATTTTTTAATGCCTCGTCAAACAATTTTATCAAAAGTTCACCTCTTGACATAGTATAAATAGCCTGCTCTTCATATTGCTTTATCTGATTATAACCTTCCATCATAAATTCTCCTTTTTATTACTTTTAAGAAAAAATTATTGAGCCTGAGTGAAAATAGAAGCCTGGCTTTCAAGCTTACTTAAAGCAACTTCAAGTGAAGAGAATTTTGAGTAATAATGCTCTTGCTGACTTTGAAGCTGACTTTTAAGCTTCTTGATAACGCTGTCTATGTTATTCATTGTAGTACCATAGTTACTGTTGTCAACAGATGACTTGCTTGAACCAGCAAGGTCATAGAGGATACCACTTGAACCGTAGTTGCCAACATAGTCTGAGAATACGCCTTTAAGCTTTATAGCAACGCCTTGTTCACCGTCGTTGAACAATTTACCAACCTCATCAGGATTGTTTGAGCAAGCTTCATAAAGCTTATCTTCATCAATAACGAGTTTGCCGTATGCTGATTTGCCGTAGCCTTCGGTTGTAATACCGATACTTGCAAGCATCTTCAAATCTGAATTTTCGTTAAGGCTTGACATTGCCTGACGAAGCTTTGTGTTAAGAGTGGTAAGAGTAGTGTTGCCATACAAAACGCCTTGCTTTGCTTTTGCTTCCCAATCTTTAATTTCGTCGGAAGTCATTTCCTTACGCTGAGCATCTGTAAGAGGTTTATATGTATTGCCGCTATCATCTTTTGCTTTTGTCTGTGTTGTAAGTTTATTTATATTTTCAGCAATAAGATTATAGTCATTGATAAATTCCTTGATTCTGTCAACCAAATCCTGAGTATTTGAATTTGAAGTGAAAGAAATAGGATTATCCTGTGTAACAGATGAATCAGTTTTACCCTTTATTTCAAAGTTTGCACCGTTGAGGTCAAATGAATTTGAAGAACGGGTGATAGTCTGATATGTTGCACCATTGTCAAAGCTTACTGTAAGCTGAGCGTCCTGACCTCTTACAACAAGGTCGTTTGCGTTTTCGCCGAAAAATCTTGTGGCAAGGTTACTTGAACCAACGCCCTGAATATTTATTTTACCCTGAGCACCTGTGTCTTTTGAAATGATTGAGAAAGTATCAGATGTGCTTGAATAAGAAAGAGTAACATTAGCGTCCTTATTCGTATTTATTTCATCTATCATACTTGCGAAGCTCTTACTACCGTCAAATTCAAAATTAACACCGTTGATGCTCATTTTGTATTTTCCGTCGCTGTCAGCGGTAAGACCTATCTTTGAAGCGAGCTGGTCAAGAGTATCATTAACATTAACTCTGTTTGCTGTACCAGATTCAATCTTTAAAGCACCGCTTTCGCCGAGAACAGCAGTATTGTCAGCACCTGTTATAGAGAAAACAGAAGTGTTCTGTGCTGAAAGAGAAGCAACGCCGTTTGAATCAAGAGAAACTTCGTTTGTTTTGAATGTGATTTTACCATCTTGGAGAGAAACACTTACTTTTGAAACAGGATTTCCGCTTCCGTCTGTATAATCCTGTGTAACGCCGTTACTATCTATGTAAGAAACTGTGCCATAAGCGTCGTTTAATTTATTCTGCAAATAATCTGCAAGTTCTTCAACAGTATCAAAGTTTTCAACTTCACTTGCGTTGAAGTTAATCTTCTTTGAAACACTGTTAAGGCTAACAGTAATGCTTGAACCTGAAAGAGTTTCGCCAAGAGTTTTGTGAGTAACTATTGTGCTGAACTCGCCTGAAACAGAAGCACCCTCATTACCGTTTATACCAAAAGCATCAGCGATAGAACCACCTGTTATTTTTATCGGTGTATCATAGCCTGTTGTTGCGGTGAATTTGATAGCTTTGCTGTTTGATTCATCGTCGCCTATGCTGAAACAAGCATCGTGATTTATTGATAAGTTTTTGAGCTGTTTATTAAGTGCGTCTGCAAGCTTTTCGTTTGCTTTTTCACCGCTCATATCAATAGACTCATCAAGTCTGATTGTATAAGACTCGCCGTTGATTTCAAATGAAAGGTCAGCACCGTCTTCAAGAATGTTTGATTCCTGGTCCCATTCTGTTTTTATAACACCTGTTGAAAGAGCAGGGGTTGCACCTGAAACGGTAACATTTGAATTAAGACGGGTTGCTGTTGCAAGCTGAGCAATATTAGAAATCTTTATATTTGTTGCAGCATTTTTAGCTGAGGTTGATTGTGCTGTAACATTAACAAGACTTGAAGAACTTGCAACAGAGTTTACATTAAAGAATGCAGAACTCAAAATATTAGTTTTTGAAGAGCTTGAATAAGATAAATATTTATCCTGAAATTCAACCATAGAATCAACAACAGTGCGGACAGCTCCCTGACGCCAAGCGTAAGTCTGCTTACTCTGAACCTGCTTGTCAATTTTAGATTGAGTACCTGATGTCATAGCAACAACAATTGATTCTGTATCTATACCTGACATAAGACCGCTTACACGAGTCTGGCTATTCATCATACCAGCAGTTGTGGTTGATGAGCTTTTGTTTGTAGAATTATTGACATTCATATTGTTTACCTCCTGTAATGATAATTATAGGGATTCCATTCAATATTTATATCGGTTAAACCATTAAAATCTTTAGAAAAATAAAGAAAAAATCTAAAAAAACAATAAAAAAATCAAAAGGATGGGCAACTTAGGGATTAAACAGATTTTGAATTTTTCTTTTCAGCCATAACGGCTTTAAAATAGGGGTTAAAGCGTTAGCCTTAACCCCTTGTTTGTTCATTGTTTTAACGAAAACAACTATTTCAAAATTGCTTTGTACCTCAAAAAGATGTTTTTTGAGGCTGTTAAATCCCTAAGTTGTCCACCGCTAAAAAGATGGCTTTTATTTGTTATATTTTATTGTGCGAAAGGAGGGATTGACCTCTGCACAGTTTCAAACTCTTCTTCTGAAAGGATTTTGCTTGTGTCAAGCAAAAGAACAACCTTGTCTTTGAGCTTACCTACGCCTGTAAGATAAGCGTTGTAAGAGCTTGATGTTATCGAAAGTGAAGGAGGCGGAGAAATCTCGCTTTCTTCAATATTTGTAACCTCGTCAACGCTGTCAACAATAAAGCCAAAATAGGAATTGTTTATATTAGTAACGATTATGCAAGTTCTTTCGTCATATTCTGCTTCTGGTTTATGGAAACGAAGACGAACATCAATAACAGGGAAGATGTTACCACGAAGATTTATAATACCCTTTGAGTAAGAAGGAGCTTCTGGAACAGGAGTTATTTCCTGAAGACCGATAATCTGTACTACATCGCAGATAGGCACGCCAAAAATCTGACCATCAGTCCAGAATGTAAGGTATTTATTCTTCATTTCTTCATTAGCTGAATTTATAACTGCTTGTGTGTTGTTTGTATCCTGCATAATACAGACACCTCCATTTTTTTATTAAAATAACGGTTTGATAGATTCGTCTTCTTCCTTTTTACCGTCATCTTCTGTTACGCCGTAGCGTGCTTTCTGAATTTGTTTTCTTTGGCAAGCGAAAAGATAATTGCCGATAGTGTCAATTTCCCAACCCTCGCTCAAATCGAACGAACAGCCGTATCCGTTTGGCTCGCCCTGCCTGTTAGTTGTTGCACGGCGTACAGTTATCGGTAAAATCAACTCTTTTTCCTCTAATTTCATAATAACAACTAAATTATCTGGAACATCAAGAGATTTGTCGGTATTTTTCAAAACAATGTGAATACCGCTTATGCTTAAATTATCAATATCAATATCGAACTTATCGAGTTTAGAAGTTGCGTTTGCGTTAAATTTTAAATTATTAACAGCTTCAAGAGCATTTTCTCCACGAAATGCTTTTGCTGGGAAAATAGTATCAACTCTGAAAAACTGACGCTTTTCAAATTCCGCTTTGCTCTGAATGTTATAGATTTTAACATAGTTCTTTGTTGATTGATTTATGCGTCCCACAAAAAGAACATTACCATAAACATTATTAAAGACCTGAATATCAACGCTCTGATTAGCAACCAAACTTGGAAGAGGAAGTGAACCGCCTCTTACGACTTGAAATCCCGAATCATCTATTTTGTTGAGATAGCCTCGGAAAGAGATTTTTTTATCATAGTCTTTAACTTCACAAAGAGAATGTAAATACTCTTCTGATAAAACGGACATAAAGTCAATACCTCCGACAAAAATGAAAAATTACTCTGCGTCAACATCAGTTTGCGGAATATCTAATTCAACCGCATCTTTGTTTGCAAGAATGTTTGCCATATTCAAAATCATAGCAACATTTGTTTCAAGATGTACCATACCGCTGATGTAGCTGTTGCCTGAATCGTTTGTGAATTTAGGTATTGAGCTTATATCTTTTTCCGCAATATCGGAAACATCATTAACGCTGTCAACAATAAGACCGACAGAAAGGTCATCGACTTCACATACTATAATATTAGTACGCTCTACATATTCTACCGGTTCTTTGCTGAATTTAAGGCGCATATCAATAAGAGGAACAACTTTACCTCTGAGGTTTATAACACCCTTAACAAATTCAGGAAGTTTAGGCATAAATGTAATAGGTTGCATTCTTATAATTTCGATTACCTGACTGCTTGGAATAGCATAAAGCTGTGAATCAATAAAGAATGTAAGGTATTTTTCAAGAGCAACAGTTTCTTCTGCTGTTTCAACCGGAACACCTGTAACATCGTTGATTGTTTGAGTAGCCATTATTGTCACCACTTTCATTTTAGATATTAAGAGTTAGAAATATACAGTTTTCTATTAAGCGATATAAATTATTATAAACTATTTTTTTGACTATTTCAATAGTAAAATGTCAAAAAAATAAAATAAAAATGTGCATTTTTGCAGAATAGCAAAAATCAGTCTTTCTTTTCTTGTTCTGTTTCAATATCCTGTGCTGTAAAATTCAGGAAATAAACATAAATATCAACAACCGCCGCATAAAGCTCAGGCGGAATTTCCGAGCCGGATTGCATTTGAGAAAGCAAAGAGGCAAGAGAATCATCGTGATAAACGGGGATATTGTTTTGCTGTGCCATATCAACAATTTTTGTTGCGATATGTCCCATACCAGAGGCAACAACAATAGGTGCATTGTCGCCGTTAGGGTTATAACGCAGGGCGGCAGCTTTCGGCAGATTTTTAAACTGTGACATCTACTGAGGTCCTCCCTTCGTTTACTTTTCTGAGTATCATTTTTGAAACATCAAGCTTCTTTTCATTTGTTACATTTATACTGTTTACAGAAAGTCCGTTCCTTTTGATTATCTGATTTAATTCAGAGGTAAGCTCTCTTGGGGATTTTTCTATTGTAGGCGGATAACTTAAATTCAAAGAAATAGATGAATTATTATAAATTTCAATAGCCGCCTCAAAGTAGCCAAGATTTTTTATATCAAAAGAAAGGAAGATATGCTTAGGCATTTCAACTTCTTCGCCTGTTGCGTTGTTTATTATTTTATATTCGTCCTCGTGATTTTTTTCAATCCACATTTCAGCGAACATAAATCTGCCATTATAGCTTACGGGTAATACGATATGGTTGAACGGCATAAACACGCTCTGGTCAAGGACAAGTGAGCGGGCAGCCTCTTTGAAAAAGCTTTGGCTTACACTTGAAGTGCTTGACTTTGAGCCTTCTGTCAAAAGGTTTATTATGCCGTCAAAGAGATTATTGCCCTGTTCACCCTGTGACTTTGCTTGTATATTCTGTGCAAAGAGTGCTTCCATAAGATTTATCTGATTTTCGGGCATATTGAGATTAAAACGGCAGTAATCAATCATATCCTCAAAGGTGTGTATAAGTGCATCCTTTGAACTGAGGTTTAATCTTGCTATATTGTGTATCAAAAGAGTTATAGCATCTCTTGCTGGGCCGAAGTCGTTTGTTGCCATAACATACGCCTTGACAGTAGGAACGACCTGCTCTTTTAATATTTGAAGATTAAGGTCTATTGAACTGTTTGGCTGTTCAAACATAAGCATACTTGCAGACTGACGGATTTTATCAGCGTATGATTTCGGAATCATTGATTCAAGCTCTTTTAAATTGTATGATATAGACTCCGTTGTGTCTGCGATAGAGAAGAAGCTATCGTAAGCTTTAAGGAAATTTGCAAGGCGAAGCTCAAATTCTGTACCTTTGAGCTGATTTTCAAGATTTTGCAATAATGTGAAGAATTCGCCCTCAAATTTTGTCTGATTATTTTGCTGGAAAATAAGATTTTTGAGCATACCAGCCTTATCCATTTCCATACCTTCGGTGAGGTTTTTGATAATGGTGCTTGTTGTTGAAGAAGCGGTAAGCCTGTCCTTTCTTGAAAATATATCAAATAAAAGCTTTTCAAGATTTTCACTGAGAGCAGGGGAATTTTTTAATTCTGTAATAAATTTTGAAAAAACAGAATTCTGGCTTTGTAATAAGTTATAAGCCTGGTCCTTGTCGCTGTCTTCGGTCTGGTTTGTTGCAACAACTCTTTCGGGTGTAACAACATTTATATTAAGGCTTGTAGGGTCTTTTATCGGCGTTTGAACATTTTTGTTTAGCGTGTCACTATGGGTAAGCGGAGCGGTTACGCCGAGAATGTCTGCCATTAAAATTCCTCCAATTCATTTATTTTTAGATTATTATAATTATACATTATAATAAGATTTTATGCAAAAAATAAAAATCAAAATAAAAAAATAAACAATATTTTTAAATTATTTTACAATAAAACTTGCAAATTTTCAATAAATTTGTTAGAATTAAGTAAAATAAGTAGGGAATATCCTGATTTTTTTATTAAGCAGTATAAAAATTTAATCATTTAGGCGGTGATAAAAAATGGATAATGGTATGGATAATATGTTGAGCGTGTATTTGTTTGAAGCAAACGAGCTTCTTGAAAGACTTGAAGAAATTTTGCTCGCTTGCGAAAAGCAAGGCTCATTTGATGTTGACAGTATAAATGAAATTTTTAGAATTATGCATACTGTTAAAGGTTCATCAGCGATGATGCAATTTAATAGTTTGGCAACCGTTGCCCATAAAGTAGAAGACCTCTTCTTCTTTGTAAGAGATAACAACGGTGTTGAAGATCAATATACTTCTGAATTGTTTGATATTATGTTCAAAGCAAACGATTTTATTAAAGCAGAAGTGGAAAAGGTTGAAAATAACCAGCCTCTTTCAGAAGATAATGATGCTTTCGTTTCTGAAATACTTGGCTTCCTTGCAAAGATTTCAGGTGATCCTTCAAAAGCCGCTGGTGCAAAGCCAGCCGCTGCTCCTGCTCCTGCTGCTGCACCTAAGGCAGAAGAACCTGCAAAGAAGGCAGAGGAAAGTGCAGACGCACAAAATGGTCTTGGCTTTAACGAGGAAGAGCTTGCCGAGGAACAGATTGCTATATGCAAAACAAAGAAGGGTGAGGGCTTCAACCATCTTGTTAAGGTTTATTTTGACGAAGAAGCACAGATGGAAAACCTTCGTGCATTTATGCTTGTAAATGCAATTACAGATGTTTGCGGTGACACAGGTATAGACTATTATCCAAAGGATATTCAGCAGGCTGTTCCTGAGGTTGTTGAGAGCATAGTTCAGCACGGCTTCCTTGTTTTCTTTAAGGAAGCAGATGACCTTGATAAATCTATCAAGATTATTGAAAGCTTTGTTTATACTAAAAACTATGAAATTCTTGATAAAGCAGAAGAACCAAAGGAAGAAAAGGCAGAAGATACCTCAAAGGCTTCTGATTCTGAACAGAATAAAGCTGCTGCTCAGAAAGCACCTGCAAAGCAGAACGCTAAGCCTGCCGCTCCTGTTAAGCAGAATCTTATAAATGTTAACCTTGCAAAGCTTGACAGTCTTATGGACCTTGTTGGTGAGATTGTTATTACTGAGGCTATGGTTAGTTCTTCTGCTGTTACACAAAACGGCGATATGGGTACAGACAGCAACTTTGCAAAGCATTCAAGAGAGCTTCGCAAGCTTGTAAATGAACTTCAAGAAATTGTTATGTCAATTCGACTTGTTCCTGTTTCTGGTACATTCCAGAAGATGAATCGTATTGTTCGTGATATGAGTAAAAAGCTTGATAAAGATGTTCAACTTGAACTTATCGGTGAAAATACAGAAATTGATAAAACAATTCTTGATACTATTGCAGACCCTATTATGCACGCTGTTCGTAATGCTATGGACCACGGTATTGAAACAAAAGAGGACAGAGCAAAGACAGATAAAGATCCTGTCGGCAAGGTTACTCTTTCAGCACAGAATACAGGCGGTGAAATAGTTATCTGCGTTGAAGATGACGGTAAGGGTGTTGACCCTGATGTTATTCTTGCAAAGGCAAAGGAAAAAGGCTTGTTGACAAAGCCTGAAAGTGAATATACACAGAAAGAAATTATCGCTTTCCTTATGTCACCAGGCTTCTCTACAAAGAAAGCTGTTACAGAATTCTCTGGCAGAGGCGTTGGTATGGATGTTGTTAAAAAGAACATCGAAAAGATCGGCGGTACAGTAATCTGGACAAGTGAGCTCGGTAAGGGCAGTAAGATAGAGTTTAAGATTCCTCTTACTCTTGCTATTGTTAATGGTATGAAAGCATCTGTTGGCGATACAGTATTCACAATTCCTGTAAACAATATCAAAGAATCCTTTAAGGCAACAAAGGGCAGTATCCTCCACGATACTGACGGAAACGAAATCATTATGGTTCGTCAGGAATATTATCCTGTTGTTCGTCTTTATGATGTTTTTGGTATAGAAACAGATGTTAAGGAAATTCAGGATGGCCTTGTTATTCTTGTTGAAACAAGAGAAATAAGCTACTGTTTGTTTGTTGACCAGTTACTTGGTGAACAGCAGGTTGTTGTTAAACCATTACCTAACTATGTTAACAAATACGATGTTAAGAAATCAGGTATTGCAGGTTGTGCAATTCTTGGTGATGGTAGTATCAGTATTATTCTTGATATCCCTGATTTGTATGCCAACAATTAAGTAAAAAGAATTTTACTCGCTTACAACTATTTATTAAAGAATAAAAGGCGGCGAGGAGCTTGCTTTCCTCGCCGTTGTTTATTAGAGAGGGTTAATTAAGATGATAAAATTAACTGACCAGGAATTTAAAGATTTATATACTTTCGTAAAATCAAATTACGGAATAAATCTTGAAAAGAAAAGACAGCTTATTGAATCCAGAATGAACTCTGTTCTGGCAGATAAAGGCTTTAAAAATTATACCGATTACTTGAAGTTTGTTAATTCCAACCCTAATGAAATAACAGTTGTTCTTAACAAGCTTACAACTAATCATACATATTTCTTGCGTGAGCCTGAACATTTTGATTTCCTTACAAAGACAATTTTGCCAGAAATAAAGGTAACTAATGATGCCACAAAAGAAATGAGAATATGGAGTGCAGGCTGTTCAACAGGCGAAGAGGCTTACACTACAATTATGACTCTTAAAGATTTCTTCGGTATGGACAGATGGGATTACAGAATTCTTGCAACCGATATTTCAACACATGTAATGGAAAGTGCAAAGGTTGGTGTTTATTCACCTGAATCAATAGCAAATATTCCAAAAGCGTGGGAAAAATATTTCAAGAAAACCCCTGATGATTTGTATTTGTTAAGTGATGAAATCAAAAGAGAGGTTATATTCAGAAAGTTAAATCTTATGGATTCTTTCTCTTTCAAAAAGCCGTTTGATTTGATTTTCTGCCGAAATGTTATGATTTATTTTGACCAGCCTACAAAAGATAAGTTAGTCAATAAATATTATGATGTTTTAAAACCAGGCGGATACTTGTTTATAGGTCACTCAGAAACTATATCAAGAAACGCAACAAAGTTTGAATATGTTCAACCTTCAATTTATAGGAAAGGAAAGTAATTTTCTATGGATAAAATCCGAGTGCTTATTGTTGATGATTCAATCTTTTTCAGAACAGCTTTGCAAAAGATTTTGATGAATGACAATTCTATTGAGATTATCGGAACTGCTGGCAGTGCTCTGGATGCGGACAGAAAAATTTCGGAGCTTTCTCCCGATGTTGTTACGCTTGATGTTGAAATGCCTAATATGAGCGGAACAGATTTCTTGAAAAAGCTCATTCCTGTAAAACCAATACCGGTTATTCTTGTAAGCTCTTTAAATGTTGGTGCATTTGATGCACTTTCGGCAGGTGCTGTTGATTTTGTTAGAAAACCAGCCTCAAATTCAGGACCTGATTTTGTCGCTTTTTGTAATGAATTAAAAGGAAAAATAAAGATTGCAAAAAATGCAAAGGTAAGGCAGCCAAGAGCAGCCGCACCTGTAACAAAAACAGCAACCTCAGCCACAAATACAATTAAAAATCTGGCAAGCGGTGCAGTTAAAAGACATGTTATTGCAATAGGAGCATCAACAGGCGGAACGGAAGCAACTTCCGATGTTCTTAAAGATTTGCCTGAAAATATTCCTGGAATAATAATTGTTCAGCATATGCCAGTCGGCTTTACAAAGATGTATGCGGAAAGACTTGACAGAACAAGCAAAATAAAAGTCGTTGAAGCAGTTGACGGTGAAAGAGTTGAGCAAGGCAAAGCAATAGTTGCGGCAGGCGATAAACATATGACACTTGCAAAGGACTCAAAAGGTTATTATGTCAAGTGTCAGGCAGGTGATAAGGTCTCAGGGCATTGTCCGTCAGTTGATGTAATGTTTGAATCTGTTGCAAAAACTGCTGGTAAAGATGCGATAGGAGTTATCCTTACAGGTATGGGTAGAGATGGTGCAAGAGGTTTGCTTCATATGAGGCAGAATGGAGCATTTACAATCGGTCAGGATGAAAAATCTTGCGTTGTTTACGGTATGCCTATGGTTGCTTTTGAACTTGGCGGAGTTTGCGAACAAGCTTCTTGTTCAGCAATAGCAGGGCGACTTGTAAAGAAAATAGGAGAATAAGTAAAAAGAGGGTTTTAACAATGTCAGTTGATTCAAAAAAAGAAAAGGTTGCTAAAATGTCCCAAAAAGGAAAGAAAGGTGCTAAGAAAAGCATAAAATTAAAGCTGATGCGTTCAGTAGCCGCACTCTTGGCTATATCTTGCTTTTTAGTCGCTCTTGCAGGTAATTTGGTTTTTGCAAGTTATTGCTGGAAGAATATGCCGGAAGAACTTCAAAAACGAGGCGAAGACGCACAGCGTACCGTAGCAGCAGATATTGCTTTGTATAAATCTTATGCAGAAGCAATCGCTATGGTTGACAGTATAACTAATACTACACTTACTATTGATGAGAGAAAAGCTGAATGTAAAAAGCTTGCCGAAAAATATGGCTTTGAGGCTGTTTCAGTTGCAGATGCAACTGGTTTAACCTATAACGGTAGTAATGTTGTAGATAGAGAGTATTTTAAAAATGCTATGCAGGATAAAACTTATGTTTCTTCTACTGCAATAAGCCGACTTAACGGTAAAACTCTTATGTATGTTGCCGCAAAAATTAAAAATACAACAGGCTGGAACGGTATTGTTTATTGCACAATGCCTATGGATGTTGTTCAAGGCTGGATTTCAGAGATAACAGCAGGCAAAACAGGCTATGGCTTTATCATTGATAAAGAGGGCGTTATAATTGCACATCCAAACGAGGATTATGTTGTAAGCAGATCTAACTTTGTTGAATTAGTTAAAGATGTAAATAAGTCTGACAAAGAATATACTACATATAACAGTATGGCAAAATTGACAGAAGCAATGCTTGCCAACAAATCAGGCGATATTAAACTCAACGATGGTATTAAGCTTGACGGCAAAACAGTTGTTGCACACTATATGAGAATTTCAGATAGTGATGACTGGACAATTTGCGTTCTTACTCCAAGAAGTGAAATGATGACTTACTATTATTCATCAATAGTTTTTGAAGTTGCTATCTTGATTGTTATTCTTGTTCTTTCAACAGTATTTGTTTATATAACAATAGTTAAGCCTATAACTAATCCGATTTCTGACCTTATGAAGAGAGTTGAACTTATGGAAAAGGGCGACCTTCATACAGAAGTGCCGATTCCTATTGTTCAAGACGAAATTTATTCTCTTTCTGTTGACTTGCAGAATACACTTTCTGCTATCAACTCTTACATTATGGATATATCTCAGATTTTGGGCAATATGGCTTCAAACGACTTTACAGATTCAGTTGATAGAGATTATAAAGGCGATTTCAGTGAAATCAGGACTTCTTTGGAACACATTTTAGTTGTTCTCAATGAAGAATTCCTTGCATTTGGTGAATCATCAAGCCAAGTTTCAAACGGTTCAGCAGAAGTTTCAAATGCTGCTCAGGCTCTTGCACAAGGTGCTACTGAACAGGCAAGTGCAGTTCAGGAACTTTCGGCAACAATCGCTGATATTAACGATAAGGTTAAGGCAACTGCTGACAATGCTATTAAGGCTAACGAAAAGGGTAACGAGGTTGGCGAGGAAGTTCAGATTAGTGCCGAGCGTATGGCTGAATTGCTTTCAGCTATGCAGGATATTGATAACGCTTCAAATGAAATCAGCAATATTATGAAAACTATTGAAGATATTGCTTTCCAGACAAATATTCTTGCACTTAACGCTTCTGTTGAGGCTGCTCGTGCAGGTGAGGCTGGTAAGGGCTTCTCAGTTGTTGCTGATGAAGTTAGAAACCTTGCTGTTAAGTGTTCTGACGCTTCAAAGAATACAGCAGAGCTTATCAGAAATTCAATGGAGCTTACCAAGAAAGGTACAACACTTGCAGACCATACTGCTGAATCTCTTAATAAGGTTGTTGAAACAACACAAGAGGTTCTCAATATTGTTGATAATATCTCAATGGCTTCTCAGGAGCAGGCTAAGGCTATTGACCAGATTAACCTTGGCGTTGAGCAGATTTCCTCAGTTGTTCAGACAAACTCTGCAACAGCAGAACAGAGTGCCGCTGCAAGTGAACAGCTTAACACTCAGGCAAACAATATGAATCAGGCTATTGCTAAGTTCAAACTCAGAGCAAACAGCGGATACATTGAGCCTGTTGAAACAAAAAAAGCTTTACCACCTGTAAGCGAAGCTCCGAAAAAGGAAAATAAGCCAAAGAGTGAAAGCAAGCCGAAGCGTGAAAGCAAGCCTGTCAGAGATACAGCCCCTAAAAAAGAGGAAGCTCCAAAGATTGAAGAGGACTACACTCCGACATTGAATTTCAGAACTGATACTTATGAAATTAACCCAAGTGAGTTCGATTTCAGACCAGGCGATAAGTATTGATAAAATAATTTTGCTTTGATAAATAAAAACAAGGTACAGATTTTTCTGTACCTTGTTTTTTTATATGTATATTACTAATCTAAAAAAGTCAGAAGCTATAAGATTTCAGCATCTTTTAAAGTGCAATAGACCTTACTGCCCTCGTTGTATTTTCCAAAAACTCCGACAACAGTTATTTCCTCGCCTTGCTTTGGATAATCGTTTGGATAATTATGCTCTCCTGCTAAAATAAACTCCATACCTTGTGAGCAACACGCCGTAGCATCACTTATAACACAGGCAAAATAATATTTATCTGTTGGTTCGTCGTGATAAACTACAAATTTTCCTTTCATTTTTACAGTTTTGCCGAGGTAACGGTCGGGTGTTACCAGCATACTGTAAACCTCTGAATAGACCATTGTGCTTGACATAGCCGTTAAATCTACATCAATATTGTTTTGATTGTTATTGTTGTTTGATGATGAAGTGTTATATTCTTTGTTGACAATGCTATTGCTTTGAGAGGAATTAGTTGTTGTTTCGCTTTTTTTATTATCCTCTTGTGTTGCCGAGGCTTGAAGAATATCATTCACGCTTGCTGATTGATTGCCCGTTCTTGACGATGATGTTGTGCTTTCGCAACCTACTAATATAAAAATAAGTATGAAAGCCAGAAGTATTAAGGTGCATTTTTTCATTTGAGCATACCTCCCTTAATCATTCCTGCTATGTAACAGATTGCAAAGGCAAAAACATCAACCGCAACAATGGTTGAGCCAACGGGAGTGCCTGCTAATATAGAAATAATCATTCCCGAAAAAGCACATACTACTGAAAGTATGGCAGAGAATATAGTCACCTTTTTAAAGCTACGGAATAGTCGCATAGCAGAGAGGGCTGGGAAGATTACAAGTGCAGATATAAGCAAAGAGCCTACTAAGTTCATAGCAAGGACGATAATAACCGCAATAATTATCGCTATCATAAGATTATAGCTGCCAGCCTTTATCCCTGTAACTCTTGAAAAGCTTTCGTCAAAGGTTACGGCAAATATTTTATTATAAAAAAGGAAAAATATAATAATTACCGCAACGGATAAGGCTATGCAAAGCCAAACCTCTTTCTTTGTCAGGGTGAGGATAGAGGTTGAGCCGAACAGCGTACTGCACACATCACCAGACAAATTTGACGAGGTTGAAAATATGTTCATAAGAAGATAGCCAAAGGCTAATGCACCCACAGAAATCATAGCAATCGCTGCATCGCCTTTGATTTTTGCGTTTTGTCCCGTACGCAAAAGTAAAATCGCACTTATAATTGTTATCGGCAAAATAATTACCATATTGTTTGTAATGTTGAGCACAGCGGCAATAGCCATAGCACCAAAAGCCACGTGGGATAAGCCGTCACCGATAAACGAAAAGCGTTTCAGTACAAGCGTCACGCCGAGCAGAGAGGAGCAAAGGGCAATCAATATGCCAACAACAAGTGCATATCGGACAAAGGGATATGATAAGTACATTCCAAGTTTATCAAGCATTTTATATATCCCCGCCTTTCTGCTGTGCTAAGAAAAACTTTCCAGCGTCGCTTTCAATATACTCCTCTTTCGTACCAAAAAATACAGTATCGCCTATATGAAGTATATGGTCGGCATAGCGTAATGCGGCGGCTATATCGTGAGAAATCATAATAATTGTTATGCCCTCTTGGTTGAGCTGAGCTATCAACTCGTACATTTCTGATGTGACCTTCGGGTCAAGTCCAGAAACGGGCTCGTCAAGAAGCAATAATTTCCTTGTTGCACACAAGGCTCTTGCAAGCAATACCCTTTGTTGCTGACCGCCTGACAATTCACGGTAGCAGGAGCTTTTAAGAGCCGATATACCCATACGCTCCATATTTTTTTCAGCAAGTGCTTTTTCTTCCTTGTTGTAAAAAGGTCTTAATCCACACTGCCCTTGACAGCCTGAAAGCACTATCTCTTTGACAGATGCAGGGAAATCCTTTTGCACGATAGTTTGCTGAGGTAAATAGCCAATTTCGTTCTTTTTTAAACCATCATCAATCAAAATCTGCCCCTTTAAAGGCTCTTGAAGATGAAGCAGGGTTTTAACAAGTGTTGTTTTTCCTGAACCATTTTCTCCAACTATACAAAGATAGTCGCCTTTATTCACAACGAAGTTTAAATCTTCTAAAATAGTATGTGAATCATAGCCGAGAGAAAGATTCTGAATGGTGAGTAAAGCCATGGCTGAAAGCCTCCTATTTTAATGCATCTTTTAAAACGGTGAGGTTATTTTCCATTATGGAAATATAGGTTGCACCGTTCTGGACATCTGTTGCAGTTGTAGATTGCATAGAATCCATTGTTAAAATCTTCTGATTTTTATTCTTTGTGTTCTGAACAATGGTCTGTGCAATTTTGTGGTCTTTGCCTTCAATAGTCATAACTGCGTTAAGATTAAGCTCGTCTGCTTTTTTTGCAAGGAATGTTATAGTTTCAAAGCTTGCCTCAGTTTCTGCTGAACAGCCTACAAATGCGGCATAGTAGGAAAGACCATAATCGTCAACTAAATAGCGGAACGGGAAACGGTCACCAAACAAAAGGGTTTTAACAGAAGCCTCAGAAACAGCCTTTTGATATTCTGAATCAAGTGTGTTTAATTTTTCAGTATAAGCAGTTGCGTTGCTCTTATAAGCTTCGGCATTATCTGCATCAATTTTCTGTAATGCTTCCGATATACTGCTTACTATTTTTGAAGCGTTACGAAGTGAAAGCCAAACGTGTTCATCATATTCAACCTCTTCTTCGCCTTCGCTTTCCTCTTCTTCCTCTGCCTCTGCCTGCATTCCTTCAATTACTTCTTCCTCTTTTATGCTATCACCGAGAACCTTCAATAAATTGATAACAACCATATTTTTGTTTGTTGCTTCCTTCAAGGCATCATCAATCCATTTGTCAGATTCTCCGCCAACATATATGAATAAATCGCAAGAGGAAATTTTAAGAATATCATCTGCGGTAGGCTGATAGCTGTGCAAGTCAACGCCGTTGTCAAGAAGCATTGTAACATCAGCTTTTTCTTTTTTATCGCCAAGAACATTCATTACCCAATCGTATTCAGGGAAAATTGTGGTTACAATCTGAAGCTTTTTGTTTTCGATTTTTTTAGTATTAAAGCTACAAGCTGAAAGACAGCCGAGTAAAAGTACAGCGGCAACAATAAGAGAAATACATTTTTTCATAAATAAAAAACCTCCGTATAATTTAAAAATAGGCGTAAAAATGCAAGGGTGCACTTAACCCTTAAAACATATAGTTCGTTGCCTTTGTCCTTGGTTTTGAACAATTCAACGGTACCCCTATTGTGTTAAAAAAGGTATAGTTCGCCCTTGCCGAAGGTTCTTTAATTATTCAGCCTGATTTTGCTTGAAACAAGCGTTTTAAATTGTAATTTTGAAATAATAAAAACAGTTGAAAAGGATAAAAATACAGCACAAACAAAGACTGCTGTATAGGAAATTACAGCTTCACTTATTTGATGGAGTATCTTTTCACACTGTTGTATGCACGAACAGATATGGCAGTGTTCGCCTACGCAATCGTGGTCGGCTTCAACCATTATATAGAGGGAAGAAAACAAAACGATAGCCAACATAATTATTCCCATTATCAATGCGGCAATTTTTTTACGCTTTAAAAGCTTATGCTCGCTCATATTTGTTTCCTCCTTTTTGATAGAATTATTCCATAGCATATATTAGCACTAAAAAAGAAATTTTGCTATGTTTTTTTATCAAAAAAATTCTGAACAATTCAACATTTAATTATTATATTTTTATATCTGAATAAAGTATAATTTTCAGAAATATTAGAATTGTTTTACTTAATTATAGATTTTTTGCAATAATAAAAAAACAGCTATGTAAATTATGCTATTAAAACTGTTGCAAAAAGGCAAGAAAAGGTATAAAATCTTATTTATATAGTGCGTTTAATAGAAAGGAGTTGCCCAAATGGCAAAAATCTATTCCATTTCTAACCAAAAGGGCGGCGTTGGTAAAACAACAACAACCAGCAGTATTGCCGCTGCATTAAAAGAAAGAGGATATAAGGTGCTTGTTATTGACCTTGACCCGCAGGGTAACCTCGGCTTTTGCCTTGGTGCTGATATTGATAACAAGCCGTCTATATATGAAGTACTTAAAGGAGAGCTTAAAACTCAGTTCGCAGTTCAGAAGGTTGATGCCGCTGATATTATAATTTCAAGCATACTTCTTAGTGCTATTGAGCTTGAATTCACAAACACAGGGCGTGAATTCCTTATGAAAGAGGCTCTTGCTAATATTAAAGATTACTATGACTATATTCTTATTGATACTCCGCCAAACTTGGGTATCCTTACAGTCAATGCGTTTACTGCATCTGATGCTATAATCGTGCCTATGCTTTCAGATATTTTTTCCTTGCAGGGTATAGCACAGCTTTTTGAAACTGTTGAGAGAGTTAGAAAATACTGTAATCCAAAATTATATTTTGCAGGTATTTTGCTTACTAAATTTAATAAACAAGCTCTTTTAAGCCGAGAGGTTTTAGGTACTGCTGAGCTTATTGCTAATGATTTGCATATCCCTATTTTTAAAACACAGATAAGGTCAAGTATAAAAATGAGTGAAGCACAGTCGCTTCAACAGACAATTATGGAATATGCACCTAAAAACAATGTTGCAAAAGACTATAATGCTTTTGTTGAAGAACTTTTAACAATGGAGAGTGAAAGAGATGGCAAAAAGCAAAAACGAAATAGATAAAGAGTTAATGTATAAAAAGCTTATGCCATCTGCTGGTAAATTCGGTGCTGAAAGCGAGCCTATTCACATTGAAGATGATGACATAAAAGCTGCAACTGAATTGCTTGACAAACCACTTGTTCATCACGCAACAGCGGTAAGCCGTCAGACAGGCGTTCCGTTTATGGATAATCAGCCGACTATTCTTGTCAATGTTATGGAAAACATTGTTCTTGAAAAGTTAGAGTCTGTTTTATCAAGATTTAAGTGCTGTAAGTGTGACAGATGCAAAAAGGATATTGTTGCTCTTTCACTTAACAAATTACCACCTAAATATATGGTTATAGTTGAAGGACAGCCGACTCCTGATATTGACACACAGACAAATGCACAGGTTATAACTGCTATGATACAGGCTGTTTTAGCAGTCAGAGAAAAGCCAAGACATTAAAAGATTTTTTACAACAGGGGATGAGGAAATGTTGAATATTGAAAAGATTGAAAAAGCAGCAGAGGTTTTGCAGGAGGTTATAAGACCTACATTTCTTATCAGGTCACACAAGATAAATCCTGAATCAAAGCTCTATATTAAACCTGAAAATCTTCAAGTTACTGGTTCATTTAAGGTGAGAGGTGCTTACTATAAAATTTCTCAGCTTTCTGATGAAGAAAAATCAAGAGGTGTTATTGCTTGTTCGGCTGGTAACCACGCACAAGGCGTTGCTCTTGGTGCTTCAAAGAACGGCATAAAATCTTTGATATGCCTTCCGGACAGTGCTCCTATTTCAAAGGTTGAGGCAACAAAGGGCTATGGTGCAGATGTTTGCCTTGTTCCAGGTGCTTATGATGACGCTTATCAGAGAGCACTTGAACTCAAAGAAAAGCACGGTTACACCTTTGTTCACCCTTTCAATGATGAAGATGTTATTGCAGGTCAGGGCACAATAGGTCTTGAAATTATGAAAGAGTTGCCAGACGCTGATGTTGTTCTTGTACCTGTCGGCGGCGGCGGACTTATTTCAGGCGTTGCTTTTGCCGTTAAATCAATAAATCCTAACTGTAAGGTATATGGCGTTCAGGCAGAGGGTGCACCATCTATGGCAAAATCTGTTCACGATGGTAAGATTGAAACCCTTGACCGAGTTGTTACCTTTGCAGACGGTATAGCTGTTAAAACTCCTGGTACGCTTACTTATGAAATGTGCAAGAATTATGTTGACGATATTGTTACAGTAACAGATGATGAGGTTGCTGCCGCAGTTCTTGCACTTATTGACTATCAAAGACTTGTTGCAGAGGGTGCAGGTGCTGTTTCTGTTGCGGCTGCTATGTTCAACAAGGTTGATGTTAAAGGCAAAAAGGTTGTATGTATCGTTTCTGGCGGTAATATTGATGTTACAATACTTTCAAGAGTTATCAACAGAGGTCTTATCAAAACAGGCCGTTCAACAGATATTACTCTTGAACTTGCAGATAAACCAGGTCAGCTTACTGATGTTTCAAAAATCATATCTGAAAAGGGTGCAAATGTTGTTTCTATTTATCACGACAGAACTGAACTTGATACTGAAATCAATGGTTGCTATTTGAGATTAAGGCTTGAAACAAGAAATTATGAACATGTTGAGGAAATCAAATATGCCTTGGCAAAGGCTGGATATAAAATCGTAGAATAAACAAGGAGGAACTCTTATGTTAAATGTTATAAGCACAAATTCTGCACCAGGTGCAATAGGTCCTTACTCACAGGCTATTACTTTCAATGGTATGGTTTTTACATCAGGTCAGATTGCTATCAATCCATCAACAGGTAATGTTGAGGCTGCTACTATTGAAGAGCAGACAGAGCAGGTAATGAAAAATCTTCTTGCTATTCTTCTTGAAGCAGGTACAGATTTCAAAAAGGTTATCAAAACTACTTGCTTTTTGAGTGATATGGGTGACTTTGCAAAATTCAACGAGGTTTATGGAAAATATTTCAAGGAAATAAAGCCTGCACGCTCTTGTGTTGCAGCAAAACAGCTTCCTAAAAATGTTCTTGTTGAGGTTGAGGTTATCGCCGCTCTTTAATAAAGCAAAAAAACAAATAATAAAACTGCTATAATTAAGCTTAATGCTTTAATTACAGCAGTTTTTTTGTGTCAAAAATATGGTGAGAAAATCAGAAGCTTATTTGAATATTTTTAAATTTATACTAATTCTTCCTTTTTTTGTTTCGCCGTTTATATCTGTAAGAATAACCTTGCCCTTGCCACGCCATACGATTTTATCGCCTTGCTTTACGGCACGGTCGTTTTTCTGAACCTGAAAAGAATTTATGAAAACAAGCCCTTTTTCTATTGCCACGGCAGAGTCAGAGCGTGATGTGTTAAAGGCGGCAGAAAGAAGATTGTCTATTCTTAAAGAGGCTACGGTATCTGTTCTTTCGGTGAAATGCTCTTCGGGGATAATTATGCGTTCAAGAGGCAGAATTTCACCCTTTAAAGAGGCTTTTCCAGCTCGTTCAAGGTTGGATAAGATATATTTTGCTATGCTCTTTAAGACGATAATGTCACAGCTTTTTTCGCTTACAAGTATATCACCGATGTTTTTGCGTTCTATTCCCAAGCCCATAAGAGCACCCAGATAGTCACGGTGAGAGATTTTTGAAAACTTGTCCTTTTCAAAACGCAAAAGACAAAGAGGGTTATAATCATCATTTTCATTGAGGAATTCTATAAGATTATCTGACGGCTTCAACTGAATGTAGTCGGGAAAGAAAATAGAGATACATCTTTCAGCGTCGGCATAGCCACCGTAGAAAGCCCAGAAATTTTTGTGATTTCGGCATATCGGCAGAACAACATTCATTTCGGACATAGTTAAAAAAGCAGTGTGAGTTACGATATAATCGTTTTCACATTGCTTTATTTTGTCTTGTGCTGATGAAGTTAAAATTTGCTGTTCAGTCATATAAACACTCTTTTCTCTCAAAAACGAAAAAAGACAGTTATCAAAGACAACTGCCTAAAAATTCGCACTTAAAAATAAAATTAAGAGTTAGCGTTCAATTTTGAAACGAGCTTTGACTTCTTGTTTGCTGCGTTGTTCTTATGAATAAGACCTTTTGCAGCAGCCTGGTCAAGCTTCTTAACAGCAACCTTAACTACTTCTGCTTTATCTGCTGCGTTTGTTTCGATAGCAACATTAGCTTTCTTCATAGCAGTTTTAAGAGCTGAATTGTTAGCTTTGTTACGAGCTGCTTTTGTCTGTGTAACCTTTACACGCTTTTTAGCTGATTTGATATTTGGCATTATGTTACACCTCCTGTCAATTATTAAAACCTATCGTACAAGTACATATAATATCACGCTTTGACAATAATTGCAAGTAAAATTTTAAAATTTGGATAGACTTATTAAACCTGCTAATAATATTAACACAAAAAGAGTATAAGTTGCAACAAAAAAAGGAGTTTTATATGAATTTTCGTACAGATTTAGCACTTGAAAGAGCAAATATGATTGCACCGACAGAGCTTGAAGGTGTGGAAACAAAAACAAATCAGATAGATAATGCAACTATAACAAGCGTAGAGGTAAAAAACGAAAAGGGTGCACAGACACTTGGCAAGCCGATAGGCAAATATATAACAATAGAAATACCGCCCTTTACAAGCGATAGTGATTTTCTTGACGGAAGACTTACGGCGGTTACAACGGAGATAAAAAGGCTTCTGCCTGATGGTGAGGTTCTTGTTATAGGGCTTGGGAACAGACATATAACGCCTGACGCTTTTGGTCCCGACTGTGCAAACGAGGTTATAGCAACAAGGCATATAAGCAAAGAGGTTGCAAAGCATTTCGGGCTCGGCGACCTCAGAAGTGTATCAACTCTTTCACCAGGTGTTTTGGGACAGACGGGACTTGAAACGGTTGAAATAATAAGAGGACTTGTTGATGTTATAAAGCCGAGTGCAATTTTAACCATTGATGCACTTTCTGCAAAAGAGGTTTCAAGGCTTGGCTGTACTGTTCAGATAACCGATACAGGCATTTCACCAGGCTCTGGCGTTGGCAACACAAGGTGTGAGATAAGCCAGAAAACCTTGGGTGTACCCGTTATAAGCCTTGGCGTGCCTACTGTTGTTGACGGTATGACCTTATGCACAAATCTTATTGAGCCTGATGAAGAGGAAGAAGATGAAATAAGAAAAAAATTATCGTTGAAAAAAGAGTCAAATCTTATCGTTACGCCTGCCGAGGTTGATTTGCTGATAGAAAAAGCGTCACGCTTTGTTGCTCTTGCTATAAATTCGGCTTTACAGCCACACCTTAAAGTTGAGGAAATTCTTTCGCTGATAGCATAGATTTGATTTCAATTTCATAACTATTATAAAAGAGAAATTAAAAAGGAGGACGGCGAATGATATTTAAAGTGAAAATGAAAAAGATATTGTTTGCCTTAATTTGCATAGCTTTGCCTTTTTCGGCTTTTTTTGTTGCACTATATGATTTTGGCTTTTTAAATAAGGCGACGCTTTTCAGTGCTTCCCTTGTTATGCCCGAGGGAGCGTATAGCGTTGCGACAAACGATTTTTTTGAAAATGATATGATAAGTGACGAGGTTTATTCAATTCTTCAAAACTCTCAGATTTCAGATATTTCTCAGCCAAATCTGAATATAAGTAAAGGCTCTGATGATGAACTGACGAAAACGCCAGAGGATATAGCAGAATATATGAATGAATACGAAGGCAAAAAGCAGAGCCTTTCAAATGATGGCACAATAAACGAATATCAATATTCTTCAACTCAGGCGAATACTGTTTCAGGCTCGGTATGGGTTCAGAATAAAACCGACCAGAAAATAGATATAGACCAGCTTTTAAAGGACGGTGCAGATTTAAAAATAGAGGACAAAGCTCAGCCGACCATCCTTATATATCATACGCACACGACGGAAAGCTATCAGCCTCTTGATTGTGGCTTCTTTTCAAAGTCAATAGCGTCAAGAAACGGGAACAATGCACTAAATGTTGTCAGAGTTGGCGATGAAATAACAAAGCAGCTTGAAAAGGCTGGCTATAAGGTAATTCACGATAAAAATACATACGATACAACCTATTCGGGTGCATATTATCGTTCAGAGGAGCGGGTTAGAAAATATCTTGAAGAATATCCGTCTATAAAAATAACGCTCGATATTCACCGTGACGCTATAAATTCATCAACAACAATGCTTAAACCTACTGCTGTTATAAATGGCAAAAAAGCCGCACAGATTATGATTATAAGCGGTTGCGAAGAAAACGGCGTTGTCAATTTCCCCGATTGGAAGTATAATCTTAAATTTGCTTTACAGCTTCAAAAAAATATGCAGGAAACATTCCCTGGACTTTGCCGACCTCTTTTCTTCTGCGACAGAGTATATAATATGAATGTCAACCATTGTTCACTTTTGATTGAAATAGGCACAAACGCAAATACTCTTGACGAGGCGGCGTATTCAGGCAGATTGCTCGGCGTTTCCTTGGGCAAAATGCTGGAAAATTATGTGCAATAAGCACATTGACTTTTAACAATAATATAGTGTATATTAAAAATATAGAAATGTATGAAAGGAGCTGGATATTATGATTTCTGCAATAGGCGGCGGTTATCCCGTTATGTCCTCTTATCAGAGTATGGCGGCACAGCATCAGCAGGATGTTGCAGAGGCCGTTGAGTTTCTCAGTGAAATGGGTTCTGAAAGCTCGATTGATTTTGCATCGGCAAACACCCTTCTTGATGTTCAGCTTTCACTTGAAGATACCCAGCTGCAGATGATGCAGGATGGCGTTGGAATGTTGCTCAATATGTTAGTTTAATAAAAAAACAAAGCTCGTCACAGTCTTTTGCTGTTGACGAGCTTTTTTGCATAGTAAAAGTTTTTTTGAAAATAATAATATCGGTGATATTATGAAAAAACTTTTAAAAAGCTATATGATTATATTGTTTATATGTATTGTATCGGTTATGTCCTTTTGTGCTTTTACACTTGCAAGGGAAAACACAAGCAAGATGATTTTTTCTTCTTCATATAATGAAATAAGTATTTTTTCGGATAAGCCTGTTATGGCTGTTCTTGGCAACAAGCTTTATAAGGTTACAGAAAAAGAAGAGAAAATCATAGAAAAAGGCACTATGGCATTACGAACCTTCTTGCCTGCACCGATAAATGCAGTTGTCTTTATCGCTCAACGCACCGCTTTTATTGTAAAAGCTTACCTTTAATGATAACCGCTTCAAGATTAAGCTTTTCGTCAAGTATTAAGAGGTCGGCACTCTTGCCCTCTTTTATGCTGCCTGTCTGCCCGTCGACGCCTATCACTCTTGCAGGGTTTATCGTGCAGGAACGCAAGGCTTGTTCAAATGGTATTCCCCATTCAATTAAATTTCTGAATTCATCAAAAACATTGGTTGTGCTTGCGGCTATTGTGCCGTCTTTAAGCACAGCCTTTTTATCTTTAACAATGATACTCTGACAGCCAAGTGTATAGTTTCCGTCTGGCATATTTGCCGCCATCATCGAGTCGCTTACAACAACGCTTCTGTCTTTACCCAAAAGCTTAAAGGCAATTCTTAATGTTGTTGGCGATATGTGTAAGCCATCACAAATAAGCTCGGCTGTTATTTTATCATCGTCAAGTATTGCACCTACTGCACCGCTTTCACGGCTGCCGAGTGGTGACATAGCATTGAAAAGATGAGTTGCGTGAGAAAAGCCGTTTTCTATTGCTTGTTTTACTGTTGAACAGTCGGCGTTTGTGTGTGCTATGCTGACTGTTGCAATTGAAGAAGCTTCTTTTGCAAAATCAAAGGCATTTTCACTTTCTGGTGCAACATCAATAAGCTTTATTGAACAGATATTGCTCAATGCTTTAAGTTCTTCAATATCAGGTGCTTTGATATATTTTTCCTTGTGAGAGCCTTTTTTCTCTTTTGAGATATACGGCCCCTCCATATTTATTCCGTGAATATATGCACCCTTTTCCTTGCCTATATAAAAATTGATATTGCCAAAACATTCGCAGAGCTTTTCAAAGGGCAAGGTCATAGTTGCAGGGCAAAAAGAGGTTATGCCCTCTTTTGCAAGGGCAAGGCTTATTGTTTCAAGCGAAGATAAATCTTCGTCGCAGACATCTGCACCGTTAGTGCCGTGAATATGAATATCTATAAAGCCTGGAACAACTATTTTATCTGTGCAGTCAATCGTTTCAAAATCAACGCAGTTATTACATATACTTGATATTTTTCCGTCGGATATTTTTATTGACGCTTTTTCTTTTTGAAAATCATCATTATAGAAAGTAGCATTTTGAAGCAACATAAAACTCACCTCTTTTCTATTCTACTATAAACCAGAAAATATTACAAAAAACAGTTTAATCTTGATATTCTAAAACAAAAAAGCAAAAGTAGGCAAAATTGATTAAAAAACTTGAAAGTGTGCTTGAAATATTGTATAATATTTTATATAAATTTTAAGGGGAATGATTACTATGAAAGTAAAAGAAATTATTGAAATTCTTGAAGCGGAAGTTATTTGCGGTGAAGACCTTTCAGAAAAAGAGGTACATACTGCTTGCGGAAGCGATATGATGAGCGATGTTTTGGCTTATGTTAAAGACCAAGCAGTTTTACTTTCAGGTCTTGTTAATAATCAGGTGGTCAGAACCGCTGAAATGATGGATATGAAATGTATAGTGTTTGTAAGAGGCAAAAAGCCAGATGAATCAATGATTGAACTTGCAAACGCTTCTGATATGGTTCTTTTAAGCACTAAAAAGCCTATGTTTACAGCGTGTGGCTTGCTTTATTCACACGGGCTGAGAGGAGGCAACGGTTGATGTCAAACAGCGTAAAATTGCACTATGATGTTTCGGGCGAAGATTTTACAAGAGCGGGCGAAGCATCAGGTAATATAAAAAAGGTTTTAAAGGAAATCGGCTGTGATGCTGATTTAATCAGAAATGTTTCAATAGCAACCTATGAAGCTGAAATCAATATGGTTATTCACGCAAACGGCGGTGTTGTTGATGTTGATATTTTCCCCGACCATATTGATATTGTCCTTGCCGACCAGGGACCTGGTATCAAAGATGTTGAGCTTGCTATGAAGGAGGGCTATTCAACTGCTCCCGATAATGTGCGTTCACTCGGCTTTGGTGCAGGTATGGGCTTGCCGAACATAAAAAAATATGCCGATGAAATGAAAATTGAAACAGAGGTCGGCGTAGGTACAACTATAAGACTTAAATTCTATATAAAATAAAGCTTGGTTATTTTTCATTCTGTGAAGGGAATTGATTTATGTGAATGAGTATTTTCATTCTGTTCGTTTAGATGAAGAAAAATGCAAGGGCTGTATAAATTGTATAAAGCGTTGTCCTACTGAGGCTATACGAGTTAGAAACGGTAAGGCAAGCATTATTTCTGAAAGGTGTATTGACTGTGGCGAATGTATCAGAATTTGTCCGCAACACGCCAAGACAGCCGAAACGGATAGATTTAATACTATACTTGATTATAAGTACAAAATAGCACTTCCAGCACCATCTCTTTATGGTCAGTTCAATAATCTTGATAATGTTGACTATGTTCTTTCTGCATTTAAGCTTATGGGCTTTGACGATGTCTTTGAGGTTTCAAAGGGTGCTGAAATTGTAAGTGATGCAAGCAGAGTTATTATGAACAGCGGTAAAATACCAAAACCCGTTATTTCTTCTGCCTGCCCTGCGGTTGTTAAGCTTATAAGGGTAAGATTTCCAAAGCTTATACCGCACATTCTTCCTCTTATTGCACCTATGGAGGAAGCGGCTGCTCTTGCAAGAAAAGAGGCAGTAAAAAAAACAGGCTTAAAGCCTGAGGAAATAGGTGTATTCTTTATAACGCCTTGTGCCGCTAAAATTACAGCGATAAAAGAACCGTTGATTTTGAATAAATCTAATGTCAATGGTGCGTTTGCAATAAAAGATATATATCCTGCTCTGTTTCAGATTATGGATAAAATAGAAAATCCAGAGGATTTATCTTCGTCTGGTATAATCGGCGTAAGCTGGGCAAGTAGTGGCGGCGAAGCTTCTGCTTTGCTCAAAGAACATTATCTTGCGGCAGACGGAATAGAAAATGTTATAAATGTTCTTGAACAGCTTGAAGATGAAAAGCTCAACGATTTGGACTTTATAGAACTAAACGCCTGCTCGGGCGGTTGCGTAGGCGGTCCATTGACAGTTGAAAATCCGTATGTTGCAAAGGCAAGAATTCAGAGGTTGAGAAGATATTTACCTGTTTCCTGCAACCATATGGAAAATATTGAGGAAACCAAAAAAATGAATTGGGATAAAACACTTGAAGGGCTTTCGGTCTTAAAACTTGCGGATAATGTTGTTGAGGCGATGACGAGGCTTAACGACCTCAATGAATTGCACAACAATTTGCCTGGACTTGACTGTGGCGTTTGCGGTGCTCCGTCTTGTAGAGCTCTTGCAGAGGATATAGTAAGAGGCAACGCAAAAAAGAGCGACTGTGTGTTCCTTATGCGTGAAAAGGTTGACGGTGAAAAGATGGATACTCTTGTTCCTGCACCGTTCAGAAAGGGGAAGAAATAAAAATGTTTTCAATTAGTGAATTAGTTGAAAAAGCAAATCTTAAAGTTCTTGTCGAGGGGGATACTCTCGAAAAAGAAATTACGGGCTGTTATTGTGGCGACCTGCTTTCTTGGGTTATGTCAAGAGCAAAGTCAGGCGATGCATGGATTACAGTTATGGGAAACATCAACTGTGTTGCGGTTGCCTTGCTTGCTGATGTTGCCTGCATAATTCTTTCAGAAGATGCGGTTTTGGATGATGATGCAAAATTAAAGGCAGAAGCTCAGGGAATAACAATTCTTTCAACTGATAAAACAACCTATGATACTGCTTGCATTATCAATACATTTGGAGTCTGAAAATGAAGTGCTACTATGATTTTCACCTGCATTCGTGTTTATCGCCTTGCGGTGATAACGATATGACACCATATAACCTTGTTAATATGGCAAAGCTTTTGGGCTATGATATTATCGCCTTAACCGACCATAACACCTGCCTTAACTGCCCTTCTGCTATTGAAGCGGGCAAAAAGGCGGGCATTGAGGTTGTTGCAGGTATGGAGTTGTGCTCATCAGAGGAAATACATATAGTATGCCTTTTTCCGAAGCTTGAAAATGCACTCGATTTTTCGGACTATGTTCATAATCATATACCGCCCGTTAAGAATAAAAAAGAAATTTTTGGCGACCAGCTTATTATGGACGGAGAGGATAATGTTAAAGGTGAGGAAGAGCTATTGCTTACAACTGCTTCTGATATAAGCGTTGACAATGTTCATAGCCTTGTTGAAGGCTATGGCGGAGTGTCTTTTCCAGCACATATTGACAGGAGTTCTTATAGCGTTATTTCAGTTTTAGGTGCAATTTATCCCGAACTGAATTTTTCAACCGCAGAGCTTACTCCAAAGGCGGATGTTGAGAAATACAAAAGAGATTTTCCTCTGCTTAACGAGATGAAAATAGTGCATAATTCAGACGCACATTATCTTGAAAATATGCTCGAATCAGAGTTCACAATAGAACTTAAAGAGTGCAACGCAAAATCAGTTATAGAATATTTTAAATAACACCAGAGGTTTTCTAATCTCTGGTGTTTTTATTTTGCTTAATTTAGAAAGATGAAAATTTATCTTTCATTTTTTCTTGCATAAAATAATAGGCTTTGTCTCCGACGGCTCGCATTCTCTTTGTGCACGCAAAGAGAATGCTCAAAGCAGAAAGATAGATGCAACAAAAAAGCAAAGCCGTTGGAAGTGGCTTTGCTTTTTAAATCAATTATCACTATTTTCACTTACAAGCTTATTCTTTTCATCCCAAAGTCTTTGTGATAAATCAACATAATAATTGTGAGGATTTTCAAACCTTGTAACCTCGTCCCAAAGAGTTGCAACCTGCTCTGAGCAATAAGAGCGTATATCTTCAAGCGAAGGTGAATTATAAATAAGCTTGCCCTTTTCAAAGATTTTCACAAGTAAAGGACGGGCAACAAAGTTTTCAACAATTTTGCTTTTCCAAGTGAATTCAGGATCGAACAATTTATAAGCAGTTGTGTCGTCAATTACCTCGTCATTTTTTGTGATAACATCAGCTATTGCTTTTCCTGTATCTCTGTCAAATAATCGCCATACCTTTTTGAAGCAAGGTGTTGTGATTTTTGAAACATTGTCGCTTAATTTTATCTTTGGAATTATTTTGCCCTTTTCCTCTATTGCACATAGCTTGTAAACACCGCCAAAAACAGGCTCTGATGCAGCGGTTATGAGTCTTTCGCCAACTATAAAAGCATCAACCTTTGCACCTTGGTTAAGCATATCTCTTATGAGATATTCGTCAAGAGCGTTTGAGGCGATTATATTGCAATCAGGGAAGCCAGCCTCGTCGAGCATTTTCCTTGCTTTCTTTGAAATATATGTTATGTCACCGCTGTCTATTCTTATTCCAAGAGGGCGGTAGCCTCGTGGTAGAAGTTCTTTTTTGAATGCTTCTATTGCGTTTGAAATTCCTGATTTGAGAGTGTTATAAGTGTCAACAAGTAAAATGCAGTTTTCAGGATATTCCTTTGCGTATTGTCTGAAAGCGGCACGTTCAGAGTCAAACATCTGTATCCAGCTATGAGCCATAGTGCTCAATGTAGGTATTCCATAAAGCTTTGAAGCAAGAGTATTTGAAGTTCTTGAACAGCCTGCTATATATGCGGCTCTTGAACCAGAAGCGGCGGCATCAAAGCCCATAGCTCGCCTTGCACCGTATTCCGTAACCTCTCTGCCGAGAGCAGAACGGACAATTCTGTTTGCCTTTGTTGCAATAAGGCTTTGATGGTTTACCGAAAGCAAAATCATTGTTTCTATAAACTGAGCCTGAATGATAGGACCTTTAACTGTTATTATCGGCTCGTTGGGGAAGATAGGTGTGCCCTCGGGAACTGCCCATATATCACATTCAAATTTGAAGGATTTAAGGTAATCTAAAAATTCTTCGTCGAAGCCCTTTTCTTTGAGAAATTCAATATCGTTTTCGTCGAAGTGAATATCCTTTATATAATCAATAAGCTGTTCAAGACCTGCCATAATAGCGTAACCGCCATTGTCAGGGACTTTTCTGAAATACATATCAAAGTATGCAACAGTATCTTTAAGCTCACTTTTTAAGTATCCATTTGCCATTGTGAATTCATAAAAATCAGATAGCATAGTTAATTGTGTATTACCAAACATCTAAACGCCTTCTTCAAAAATAAAATATCTTTGATATTATTTTAACATAAAATGGTACGGTACTCAATAAAAACTCTTTACAAATATATTTTCATACAATAAAATTATAATATGCAAAATCATCACGATTAGGAGCTTGTAATATGAAAAAGCGTGAAAAGGAATTAGGCGAAAGCAATATTATAGGTAAAAAAATTGAGAGTATAAGGAAAGCCAAAAACATAAGCCAAAAGGATTTAGTGGCAAAGTTGCAGGTTTATGGTCTTGATATAGTGCCGTCAACTCTTTCTAAAATTGAGGGGCAGACAAGAAAGGTTACGGACATAGAGCTTCTTGCTTTTTCAAAGGTCCTTGGAGTTACGGCAGAGGAACTTCTAAGCCAAAGTGAATAAAGTTCACGAAACGGAAAACTATATCTATATATATAGTATAATTCTTTCATCTGAAAGATATTATATCAATTTATAGATATGGGGTGATTTTTTGTTTGGTGAAATGTTAAAGCAGTTAAGGAAACAATGCTCTTATACACAGGCAGAGATTTCTAAAATTTTAGGAATAGACCGTTCAACATACGCTTATTATGAAAGTGAAAAAACACAACCTAATATTGAAACGATAATCAAGATTGCAAGGGTTTACAATATTACAACTGATTCCTTGCTTGGCGTTGAAAAGAAGGATGCGAAATCGTTTGTTGTAGCAGATGGTAAAAACGATTCTTTCCCGATTGAGAATTTTTCTGTACCAGGCTATATTTCAGAGCTTACAAAGGAAGAAAGAGAACTTATTCTTATTTACAGAGCGGTTGATAATAAAAAGAGAATAAAAAACTTTATGGAAAAAGAATATAAGAAACAACTTTGATATTTTTTCAAAAATTTTAGTCTTTACAGAGGGTGAAAACGCCGTCTGTAAAGGCTTTTTTCTTTACAGAAAAAAGTTGCCCAAAAATTGCCTCCGATTTCCGTCAAAATAATATCGCTTTTTATATTGACATAGGAACTTAATCGCTATATAATGCTAACTGATGACGAAAAAACACAACATATTGTATCTGGAGGAAAGAGAACGATGATTACATCCATAGTTAAACGAGATGGACGAGAAGTACCGTTTTCCGTTGAAAAAATAGCAAAAGCTATCTATCAGGCAGCTCAGGCGATGGGTGGTAAGGACTATGATGAGGCTTATGCTATTGCTCAGGAAGTTGGTAAATATATAGAAAGCAACGGCAACACAAAGCCTACTGTTGAACAGATTCAGGACGCTGTTGAAAAGGTGCTTATTGAAACAGGTCACGCTCGTACAGCAAAGGTTTATATCCTTTACAGAGCAGAGCGTTCCCGTGTTCGTGAAATGAACACAAGACTTATGCAGACTTATGAAGATTTGACCTTTAAGGATGCAAAAGAAAACGATGTTAAGCGTGAAAACGCTAATATAGATGGCGATACAGCCATGGGCACAATGCTCAAATATGGTTCAGAGGGTGCAAAGCAGTTCAATGAATTGTTTATCCTTGACCCTAAACACGCTGAGGCACACAGAAACGGTGATATTCATATTCACGATATGGATTTTCTCACCCTTACAACAACCTGCTGTCAGATTGATTTATTAAAACTTTTCAAAGGCGGTTTTTCAACAGGTCACGGCTTCCTTCGTGAGCCAAACGATATAGCAAGCTATTCTGCTTTGGCTTGTATAGCAATACAGTCAAACCAGAACGACCAGCACGGTGGTCAGAGTATCCCTAACTTTGATTACGGTATGGCTCCTGGCGTTAAGAAAACATATCGCAAACTCTATGTAAGAAATATGAGCAAGGCTCTTGAACTTATCTGCGATATTAAAGACAGCAACGAATTTGCAAAAGAGATATACAATAAGATAAAGGAAGAAAATGGGGTTTATCCTACAATTTCTAACGATAATAATTACGAAGAGCTTGAAAAAGCTGCTATGCTTAAAAAAGGCATAAAAGAAAAGGATTACGACCGTTGCCGTGCATTTGCACTTGAAAGAGGTCTTGAAGAAACAGAAAGAGCAACATATCAGGCTATGGAAGCTCTTGTTCATAACCTCAATACAATGCATTCAAGAGCGGGTGCTCAGATTCCATTCAGCTCAATAAACTATGGTACTGATACATCACCAGAGGGCAGAATGGTTATCAAGAATGTTTTGCTTGCAACAGATGCAGGTCTTGGTAATGGCGAAACACCGATTTTCCCTATCCATATTTTCAAGGTTAAAGAGGGCGTAAACTACAATAAGGAAGATCCGAACTACGATTTGTTCAAGCTTTCAATGAAAGTTTCTGCAAAGAGATTGTTCCCTAACTATTCTTTCCTTGATGCTCCTTATAACAAAGAATATTATGTTGAGGGAGATCCTAATACTGAAATCGCATATATGGGTTGCCGTACTCGTGTTATGGCAAACAATTATGATAAAACAAAGCAGGTTGTCGGCGGAAGAGGTAATCTGAGCTTTACATCAGTAAATCTTCCAAGATTAGCTATTAAATCACACGGCAATCTTGATATTTTCTTTGAACAGTTGGATTCAAAAATTGACTTGGTTATAAGTCAGCTTTTGGAAAGATTTGAAATCCAGTGTAAGCGTAAGGTTCGCAATTATCCTTTCCTTATGGGACAGGGTATTTGGTTAGATTCAGATAAGCTCGGCATTGATGATGAGGTTCGTGAGGTCTTAAAGCACGGTACATTAACCCTTGGCTTTATCGGTCTTGCTGAAACTCTTAAATGCTTGCTCGGTGTTCATCACGGAGAATCTCAGGAAGCACAGAATCTCGGTATAGAGATTGTTGCACATATGAGAAACCGTATGGATGAAGAAAGCAAAAAGACAGGACTTAATTTCTCTCTTATTGCTACACCAGCAGAAGGCTTGTCAGGTCGTTTTGTTCGTATGGACAGAGAGCGTTATGGTGTTCTTGAAGGCGTTACAGACAGACCTTATTACACCAACTCCTTCCATATTCCTGTTTATTTCCCTATTTCAGCATACGATAAGATTAAGCTTGAAGCTCCATATCACGAGCTTACAAACGGTGGTCACATCTCTTATGTTGAAATGGACGGCGACCCTTCTCAGAACCTTGATGCTTTTGAGTCGGTTATCCGCTGTATGAAGGAAAACGGCATAGGCTATGGCTCAGTAAACCATCCTGTTGACCGTGACCCTGTTTGTGGATATACAGGTATAATCGGCGATACTTGTCCTCGTTGTGGCAGACACGACGGTGAGGGTATAAGCGTTGAAAAGTTAAAGCAATTAAAGGGCTTTAACGACCTTCGTGGATATGATGAAAATCCACTTGAAGACGGTGACAAAGTCACACACATATAAAATTTGGAGGCTAATACAATGAGCAACAAAGTAGTTGAAGTAAACGGCGTTGTAGGCGAAGGCGTTACTTTTGAAAGAATAAGAAGAATTACAGGCTATCTTGTAGGTACTCTTGACCGTTTCAATGACGCAAAATTTGCCGAAGTTAATGATAGAGTTAAACATTCAATTTCAACAGGTGCAGGTTTAATGGAGCAAATCTGATTATGGGTGTTCCTATTAGATTAGCAGGAGTAATAAGAGAAAGTATTGTCGATGGACCAGGTTGGCGTCTTGTGGTGTTCGGGCAGGGGTGTCCGCATCACTGCGAGGGCTGTCAAAATCCTCAAACACATGATTTTGACGGTGGCTATATCAGTAATACAGACAATATTATTGCCGCAGTAAAAGAAAATCCTATGCTTTCGGGCGTAACTTTTAGCGGAGGTGACCCGTTTGTTCAGGCAAAGGAATTCGCACAGCTCGGCAGAGAAATTCACGCACTTGGTTTGAATGTTGTAACCTTTTCAGGCTATACTATTGAACAGCTTATGGCTGGTATGGAAAAACATGAGGGCTGGAAAGACCTCTTGGAACAGACCGATATTCTTATTGATGGTAAATTTATTTTGGCACAGAAATCTCTAAACGTGAAATTTCGTGGCTCAAAAAATCAGAGAATAATAGACCCAAAGGCTTCTATGGAGCAGGGTAAGGCTGTTGAAATAGAATTATAAAAAAATAAGCTCCCGATTTTAGAAAATCGGGAGCTTTTTATATCAATAAAATTGAATAACAAAAATATTTAATAGCAAAAAAACAATGGACTGTAAGAGTTATCTCTTACAGTCCACTTTTATATTATAAGGAATCAATATTGCTTTCTTGCAACATAAGATGTGTGTAAAATCTCGTG